>DATKHX010000212.1:0-9364 GCA_035510075.1 Allostellaceae bacterium | reverse complement strand
CGTGTGCGGCCTCATATTGGGCTGCCCGGTGGCCTCAACGGGCCCGAACTCCCGCCCGTGCAATGGTCGCGAGGTCGGCAGCCGCCGCCCGTGCTGCCAAATCCCTGCGGATGGCTACGGTCGCATCGACGTAGCGAAACTCAATATCGGCACACGCATACCGGAACGGGGGTTCGAAGCTCGTCTGCACACCGTTGCCACTGTAGGGCGCGGCCATCCGGTAGCTCTCACATGCCACCTGAGCATCTAACACCCTCGGGTCCTCTCGGGAAAGGATCTCTCGGGCGATTTGCGAGAAGGTATAAAGCGCTCGCATGACAGCGTCGCTGTTCCCCACCGCGTGCGCGTAGCGGTACTGGGCCTGCGCTCTGGCGTAGTCGGCGACTTCATCGGGAGTCGGACCCGCCGGCAGCGCCTGGGCCGGCGGTGGGGATTGCACGCAGGAGGCGAGCGGGGCGCAAATTGCGGCCGCGGCGAGGGCATAGCAGACCATCGTTCTCATCTTGAGTCCTCCCCAGCGCGGGCGCTGCCGGCCGAAGACTACGCCTTGTGCCCAAAATGGGCCTCATCGGTCGGTTTCGTCGTTCGCGGTACGGAACGATAGTGAGCGCGTGCTAAGCGAGAAACAGTCAAGGTTTTCCAGAATCGGCAATCACCCGAAGATCGGCGCGACGAATAGATCGACGATAACCGCGGGACATCACTCCGCTGTGCACCCGCCCGTACCTTTTCCCGGCCCTTCCACGGCTAGCCTTCAAGGCCCCGACCTGTTCTCTTGCTGTTCCAGGCGCAGTCGTGCTAAGCCGTTGCTTCCGCTCAGTCGGAGAGGTGCCGGAGCGGTCGAACGGGGCGGTCTCGAAAACCGTTGTCCCCTTTGCGGGGGACCGAGGGTTCGAATCCCTCCCTCTCCGCCAGCGGCCAGTTCGCAGCTCCAACGACAGCGAGACGAGCCTTGCCGCCGGCCGACAGTGAACGTTTTGACGTCGCCTACCTGGTGCTCAGCGGCACCACGACCGCGGCGCGCTGCCCCGAGCTTTTGCGTGGTCTGGTCGGGCTCGGGTTTGCGGCCGTGATCGCGATTCCGACGCCGAACGCCGCGCGTGTGATGGCACCGCGGGACCTCGCGGATATCGAGGGCGTGCGGGTCGTCGAATCGTATTTCGACCTCGCGATCCGCCCGCGGCCGCCGCGCGGCGTGGTGCTGTTCGCGCCGTGCAGCTTCAATTCGCTCAACAAGCTCGCCCACGGCATCGCCGACAACCTCGCGCTCTCCCTGGCGGCGGAGGCGATCGGGCGGGGGACGCCGGTGATCGTGGGTCCGTCGCTGAACGCGCCGCTCCTCGCGCACCCCGCGGCGCGGGCAGCGCTCGAAAAGCTCGCCGGCTGGGGGGTGACGATCGTCCCGACCGTCGATGAGGGCGAGGGGCCGCGCCTCGCGTCTTCTTCCGCGTTGCTCGATGCCGTCCGCCCGCACGCAGCACACCGCTGACGCCGCTGCCCGAAACGTAAAGGCGCTGTCGCTATGGCGGATTATTGCGACTCACGGCGCCGCGATTACGCAACCTGCCGCCATTCGGCGGGGATCGGCTGCGCCCGCTGGTCCGCAACCAGTCTTCGGCGACGGGCCTGCTCCTCGGGGTCGATCGACGCCGGGTCTTCGCGGAACTCCGGACCCATCGCCATCGCCTTCTTGACCCCCGGGCGCTCGCCGATCTCCGCGAGCCAGCTTTTGACGTTGCGGAATTCGTCGATGTCGATCTTTCGGGTGGCCCAGCTCGACGCCCACGGATAGCAGATCATGTCGGCGATCGTGTATTGCCCGGCGGCGAGATAGCGCTTGTTGAACAGGCCGAGGTTCATCACGCCGTAGATGCGATGGGCTTCGTTGTCGAAGCGGCGGATCGCATAGGACAGATCGCCGTTGTTCCCGGCTTCGAGCGCACGCCGGAAATGGCCTTGCTCGCCGAGCTTGGGGCCCTGGTTGGCGAGCTGCCAGCTAACCCACTGGGCGACATCGTATCGGCCGCGCGGATCGGACGGCATAAACCGTCCGGTTTTTTCGGCCAGATAGGTCATGACCGCCCCGGATTCGAAGATCGACATCGGGGCGCCGCCGCCCAGCGGCTCGTCATCGACGATCGCCGGCATGCGGCCGTTGGGCGAAATCTTCAAAAAGCCGGGGGTAAGCTGGTCGCCGCGCCCGATGTTTATCGGCTTGATCGTGTAGGGCAGCCCCAATTCCTCCAGAAGAATGACGATCTTCTTGCCGTTCCCGGTCGGCCAGAAATAGAGGTCGATCATTGGCGTTTTCTCCTGTTCGAGGCGCGGAGCCGTTCCGCGACAGCCCTTCGAGCGAAGCCGATCATCTGACAACTGGTGTCGCTCGTCCAGGCCGCAACCTGCCGAAGCGGCGCCGGACCTGACGCTTTCCTCGTCAAGTCGCGCCGGGCGACTGAGAAAAGCCTAATTTCTGAGCCGAATCGGATCGTCGCTACGCTTTTTGAACCGGGATTTAGCGAGTAGCCGGCAAGCGCAGTGCGGTTGCGGCCGCCGTTGCGGTAGCGCAACCTTGGGACGGTTTTTGCGTCGCTGCTGTTGAACCGATCGTCAGCAATATCGGCGCGGGGAACGAGCATGCGCATCCGGATCGGCTACGACTTGGCTTACGAATGCCCCCAACCGACGCCGATGCTCTTGATGCTGAGCATCCACCCCAGCCGCCTGCCGGAGCTGGTGGTGCCCGATGACCTGGTCACGGAGCCGGTAGGCCCCGTGCGCCACTACGAGGACGCTTTCGGCAACCGCTGCACCCGAATTCTGGCGCCGAGCGGACGGATCCGACTCTTTGCGAACGGGGTGGTGATCGATCCAGGCGAGCCTGATGCCGTCGCGCCCGCCGCGGCGCAGCACCCGGTTCAAGATTTGCCCGACGAGGCCCTGGTGTTCCTGCTTTCCAGCCGCTATTGCGAGACTGACCATCTGTCCGACACAGCGTGGGCGCTATTCGGCCACACCGCCCCCGGGTGGCCACGCGTCGCCGCGATCTGCGACTATGTCCATCGCCACCTTCGCTTTGGCTATGAGCATGCGCGGCCGACCCGGAGTGCTGTCGAGGCGCACCGCGAGCGGGTCGGCGTGTGTCGCGACTTTGCCCACCTCGCGATCGCCTTTTGCCGCTGCATGAACATCCCGGCGCGGTACTGCACCGGATATCTGGGAGATATCGGGGTGCCGCCCGATCCGGCGCCGATGGATTTCTCGGCATGGTTCGAGGCCTATCTCGGCGATGCCTGGTACAGCTTTGACGCCCGCCACAACAAGCCGCGCATCGGCCGCATCCTGATGGCGCGGGGACGCGACGCCGCCGACGTCGCGATCAGCACCACCTTCGGCCCCAACAAGCTGGTCGGCTTCTCGGTAGTCACCGAGGAGATCCGCTCGCCCTGACCTCGCGTCACGGCGCCGGCCGGCCGACGGAGGTTCTGAGCGGTTGCGCCCGAGCAAATTCGTCCGATCGCCCGGGTTGCGAGATCGAATTCGACGTGATCGCCGCCGCCACCGGCGCGCAGATCGAATGGCGGCAACCTCGCTGCCACCGCGAAGCGTCTCGGTCGGCGCGGCGATGCGCTCGAGGGTGCGGCGGCCGATCCTTGTTGTAATTGGGAGGAAACCCCCGTCCTCTGATTTGATCATTTACGAGCCACATGCTCTCCGAGGCGATCTGATTCGTCGAGATGGGGCGCTAAAGCCGCTGAAGCGGCGCCGGCGGGACAAAAAAGAAGCAACAGACTGGCGATCAAATAGAAACCGTTTGCTCTCCTTCGAGTTTGCCGTATGAAGGCCCACCACTCAGCGCAGTTCTGGAGGAGTATCGCTTGTGGACGACCAAGACACGTCAAGAAGCGGCGGGCTGGGCCCGGTGACGAAAATCATCGCCAGCTATGTCGGAAATCATACCCTTTCGGCGGATCAGCTCTCGGCATTGATCGTCTCGGTCGATCAAGCGATCCGTCATCTCGGAACCCCAATTCAGCCGCCACCGCCGCGTATGCCCGCAGTCCCGCTAAAACGTTCGGTGCAGCATGATCAGGTCGTCTGCCTCGAATGCGGATTTCGCGGCAAGACTTTGCGTCGGCATCTCGGGACCAGGCATGGTTTACGGGTCGCCGAATATTTGCGACGCTGGAAATTGCCGAGCGATCATCCGCTGACCGCGCCGGCTTATTCGGAGCAGCGCTCGGCCATGGCCAAGGAGCTCGGCCTCGGGCGCAAGCGCGGCCGCGCCCGCACCAGGACGCGCCGCACCAGAACGTGAGGGGGCGCGCTGACTGCGGGACATTTTTAAGATGGCCACAAGCAGCAAAGATGGCGACAAGCACCGGGCGATTACTCAACCGATGTTGCCGTCGGGCCTGATGTCGTTGCCGAGATAGCGCCATGTCTTGCTGTGGGCGACGTGCTCGGCGACGCGGCGGGCTTCCAATTGCCCAAGCGCGTGTCGGATCGAGGTAAACGCCAGCGCAACACCCTGTTCTCGGCGCAGCACATTGCGGATTTCGGTCGGGCGGGCCGCGCGGGGGGCGATCGACAGCAGCACCGATTCGATCAATTTGGCGTTGGTGCCCCGTCGCGGACGCCGATTGTACGGTCGTTCCTGGTCTCTCGGGCGCGCGCTGTCCACCAATACCGCGTCGCTCGCTGCGGCGGCGGCCGGCAGTTGCCGCGAAACAAACTCCCGGACTGACTGCAACGCTGCGGCATAGCCTTGGGCGAAGGCTTCGCGCCTGACCGCTTCGATCTCGTCCTGTAGTCTAATCAGAGCCGTTTTCGTCATTTGGTTAATGTCCTTCTCGTGCGCTCTAGAACAGTACCCCAACGACAACTAGTCGAATAGAGCATCCGTCTACTGTTAAGTAACTTTGCCAACCTACCGTGCGGCCCCATTTGCACGCCGTGCCCCCTCAACCGCCTTGCGGCAGGCTCAGCGGCGCAATCTCCTGCGCCGAGCGCCCGCGGTAATCGCGGCTCGGTGCTGCGGCCTCGTCCCAGGCGACGGCCCACTCGGCATTCTTGATCAGTGTGGTGGTCACGGCGGTCTCCCGATCGCTGGCAAGGCGGGGGCGCCGATGATATACGCGAAACCCGGCAGCAGGGGGCAAACCAGGGTGGCTACCGTCGGCGCGCGCAACCTGATTACCGATGTGCCCGGGATCCTGGTCGGTCAGGCCGAGAACCTTGCCGGGATCACCGGGACGACGGTGGTGCTGGCGGAACAGCCGGCGGCGGCCTCGGTCGATGTCCGCGGTGGAGCACCCGGCACCCGCGAGACCGAACTGCTAGGCGCGGACGCGCTCGTCGACCGCATCGACGCGGTGGTGCTGTCGGGCGGCTCCGCCTTTGGCCTCGACGCCGCCGGTGGGGTGATGGAATGGCTCGCCGCCGCCGGGCGCGGCTTCCGGGTCGGGTCGACGATGCGCTCGCCGAATATCCGGGTGCCGATCGTTCCTGCCGCGATCCTGTTCGACCTCGCCTTTCCTGGCCGGGAAATGTGGAGCGGAGAGCCGCCTTATCGCGCGCTCGGCCGGCGCGCGGTCGCCACCGCCGCCAAGGACTTTGCGCAGGGCAATGCCGGGGCCGGCCTTGGCGCCCGCGCCGGGAGCCTCAAAGGCGGGATCGGAAGCGCCTCGCTGGTGCTCGCCGACGGGGCGACGGTCGGCGCCATCGTCGCGGTAAACAGCTGGGGCTCGGCGGTGCGGCCCGATTGCGGGCGGTTCTGGGCCGCCGAACTGGCGATGCCGGGCGAGATCGACCCGCAGCCACCAGTCCCGGAAATGCCGCTCGACCCCGAGGATTTCTCGCATACCCGCACCGCCGCGCCCGGTGCCGCGACGACGATCGCGGTCGTCGCGATCGACGCGCCGCTCGACAAACCGGGCTGCCGGCGGCTCGCCATCATGGCGCAAGACGGGCTCGCGCGTGCAATCCGTCCCATCCACACGCCGTTCGACGGCGACAGCGTCTTTGCGCTCTCGACCGGCGCCGGCCCACCCTCGGAAGCCGAAGCACTGCTACGGCTCGGCAGTGCCGCCGCAGATTGCCTGGCGCGCGCCGTGACGCGGGCATTGACCGCCGCCGAGCCGCTCAATGGCGTCCCGAGCTGGCGGCAATCCTGGGGCGGGTAGCGCCGTCCAACCCGAAGGCAGCGCGGACCGCCGCCTTGCTGATCAATGCTCGCGCAACAATGCCCCAAAACCGTCGACCGGGTCGGCAATGCGGTTGCGGCGCAACGCCCACCAATAGGTCGCCGTGTTGATCGCCACCACCGGCTTGCCGAGCCAAAATTCGGCCGCAGCGGCGAGCCGCGCCATCGCCAGATTGGTGCCGACCTGGACGATTGCCTCGACATCGGCGCCGTCGACCGCCAGCATCGCATCCCGTAGCTCCGGCTCGCCGACATGCGCGATCAGGACCGGGCTCGCGCATCTGAGCCCGACAAGCCGCACCACTTCGAAACCGCAATCGGAAAAGAAGCGCCTGACCTGCTGGTCCGCGACCGGCATGTAAGGGGTGACGACGCCGATCCGCTTGATCTCGCCATAGCGCCGCAACGCCTGGCGCGACGCGTCCGAGCCCATCGTCACGCTGATACCGGCATTGGCTTCAATCCGCTCGCGCAGCCGCTCGCTGCCGTCGAGCCCGCCCCAAAACGTCTCCGACGACATCCCCATGATCAGATGGTCGGGCTCGCAGGTCATAACCCGGTCGACTGCGGCGAGGAATTCGCGGTCGATCGTCTCGATTAGCTTCTCAAAATCGGCGTCGCCGCGGAGCGGGTCGTTTGGGATGTGGATGCGCGCGAAATGGTTGGTGACGCCGCGCGGTCGCATCATATCGAATTCGGGCTGCACCACGGTGTTGGTGCTGGGTGCTATGACGCCGAACTTGATGCGCCACCCGAGCGCGTCGGTCATCCCCGGCTCTCCCGCTTCATATTATCCGGGCGCGGCACTCGCCAAAGCCGATCGAGATAAAGCCGGGCTTGCGGCAATGGGCGCGGAAGATCGCCTCGTCGCCGTTTTCGAGAAAGGTCCGGGTCTCGCCCGATTCGAGCTCCGTCTCGCGGGTCCCGTCCTCACTCAGCTCCATCAGGCTGCCGTAGCCCTCGCGGGTCGGGCCGGAGATCGTGCCGGTGCCGAACAAATCGCCGGCGCGCAGGTTGCAGCCGCCGCTCGTATGGTGCGTGACCAATTGCGCGAGCGTCCAATAGAGGTCGGTCGTGTTGCTGGCCGACATCCGGTGCGGCGGCAATCCTTTCGCCCGCAAGCCTTCGGTCAGCAGAAAGGCTTCGAGCGCGATGTCGAAAGCGCCCTCGCGTTGGTCGGCCTCGTCCCACAGATGCGGCAATGGCCTCGGGTCGCCCTCGGGTCGCGCCGGCTGCGCCACCCGAAACGGCGCCAGCGCTTCGGCGGTGACCACCCAAGGTGACACTGTCGAGCCGAAATTCTTGCCGAGAAACGGCCCCAAGGGCTGCGATTCCCAGCCCTGCACGTCGCGCGCCGACCAGTCGTTGACGAGGCCGAGCCCGACGATGTTGTCCGCCGACCGCCCGATCGGGATCGGCTCGCCCTGGTCGTTGCCCGGGCCGATCCACACCGCGAGCTCGAGCTCGTAATCGAGCTTCTGGCACGGGCCATAGGTCGGCGCCCCCTCGTCGGGTGCCTTGCGCTGGCCGTTCGGCCGCCGGATCGGCACGTTCGACGGCCGCACCGAAGAGGCGCGGCTGTGATAGGCGACCGGCACATATTTATAGTTGAGGTTGAGGGGGTTGTTCAGGTCGCGCCGGCGCCCGCCATTCCGCGCATGATGGATGCCGGCGAAAAAATCGGTGAACTCGCCGATCGCGGCCGGCAAATGCATCGTGCAGCTCCCCGAAGGATGCAGCAGCTTGACGGACAGCCCTTCGACCCGGGCGCGCTCGGCGCCGTCGGCGGCGAGCAATGCCGAGACTCGCTTGCGCAAGGCGAGCCGCGGCGCGGCGCCGAGCGCCATCAGCGGGTTCAATGCCGGCCCCGCCGCCGCTTCGGCCGCCTTGGCCGCCTCGCCCGAAAACAGCCCCGCTTCGAGCGCCGCACCGAGATCAAAGATCATGTCACCGATCGCGACCCCGCCGCGCGGCGCCCCGCCCGGCGGGCTGAAGACGCCGAGCGGCAAATTCTGGATCGGGAACTCGCTGTGGCCATTCGCCGAGGCGACCCAGCTGCCGCGCCCGGGATCATGGGTTTCGTCGATTGCGCTCATCGCTCCTCCCCTTCGCCGCAAAGCCCGAATGCCGCGATCATCTCCGTTTCCACTACCGAAGGCGAGCTGCAATCAGCCGGCGCATCGGGCCGCCACCGCCCGCGATTACGGCAGCGCCGGACCGGTGCTGCGGCTTCGCCCCGTTGCCAACGTCATCGGGCTCTTGCCGCCCGCGGCCCTAGTCGCCGAATTTAGCGTCGAGAGCCGCCGACGCCTCAACCGCAGCGCTACCCCCTCGCTTTCATTCCGCCAATTCCTCGACCTGCGCGCGGGTCAGATAGCGGGTCTTGGCGCCGCGCAGCAGCAGATAGAGCTTGGCGGTCTCTTCCAATTCCTCGATCGCGTTGACGGCGGCGTCGAGGGTGGCGCCGGCGACGACCGGCCCGTGATTGGCGAGCAGCACCGCGTGGTGCTTGCCGGCAAACCCGCGCACCGCTTCGGCCAGGCCGAGGTCGCCGGGTTTATAATAGGGGACGAGCGGCAATTTGCCGACGCGCATCACATAATAGGCGATATAGGCGATGATCGGCGGCAGCACGTCGGCGGGGTCAATCTCGGCGAGGCACGAGACCGCGACCGAATGGGTCGAATGCAGGTGCACGACCGCGCCGGTTTGGGCGCGCTCCTCGTACATGACGCGGTGCAGAAAGCTCTCCTTGGTCGGCGGATCGCCATCGACGAGCCGCCCGTTGTCGTCGAGCTTTGAGATCCGTGCCGGGTCGAGCCGGCCGAGCGAGGCGTTGGTCGGCGTCATCAGCCAGCCGTCCTCGGCGCGAAGGCTGATGTTGCCGGAGGACCCGGCGGTCAGCCCGCGCTCGAAGATCGAGCCGCCGATCGTGCAGATCGCCTCGCGCTGTTTTGCATCGCTCATTTTGTCGCTCCCTGGATCGGCCGCGAGCCGTCGTCGCGAGCGGGGCGCGGCGATCCGCGCCGACTACGCCGCACCGTAACCGGATTGCTTTGTCGCTGCGCTTCTCGCAATGACAATGAAGCAGGCGGGTCATCCGTGCTCGCCGGCCAGCACGGAAAAGGCGCGTAGGAAAAAGTCGGGGGCGCCGAAATTGCC
>DATKHX010000211.1:0-4723 GCA_035510075.1 Allostellaceae bacterium | reverse complement strand
TGGAAAGCGCACCTCGCTCGCCTCCTACAGCTGGGGCGGGCTGGGTTCGCAAAACGACATTACCCAATACCGCGAGGTGTTCCAGCCCGACCAAGGGATTTTTTCGCCCGGTTACCCGCTGGTCCCACCCGAACGCGAGCGCGTCAGGGTTTGGGATTTCCCTGTCGGCTACAACACGATATACACGCCGCGCGCCTACGAATCGGTTGGGTTCCACGAGCTGCGTGCGCTGGCGGAAAACCACGACATTACTCGATTGGCGATCGAGACGCGAAAAGATCAGATTGAAAAGCTCGAATGGGCGGTTCGGCCGCGCAACGAAAAGAAGCCGACGACGGACGCGCCAGCGCGCATTGCGATGCTGACCGAATTCTGGCGTAAACCCGATGGCGAGCAGCCATTCGGAACCTGGTTGCGCGAGTTGCTCGAAGATCTGCTGGTGCTGGATGCACCGTGTCTCGAAGTGCGGCGTAACCGTGGAGGCGACATCATTGGCCTCGACATCGTAGACGGCGCAACGATCAAGGTACTGGTCGATGATACCGGTCGGCGCCCTCGGCCGCCGGCACCGGCATACGAGCAGATTATTCACGGGCGCCCGTGGCGACTTCTGACATCGGAGCAGATGCTTTATCTGCCCCGAAATAAACGGCCGCATAAGGCCTACGGTTTCGGGCCGTGCGAACAGATCGTCATGACGATCAATATTGGTTTGCGGCGTCAGCTCATGCAGCTGCAGCACTTCACCGAGGGCAACGTCCCACCCGGGCTGGTGAACGCTCCGGACGGCTGGAACGCCGAGCAGATCCGCCAATTTCAGGAATGGTTCGACTCGATCCTCGCCGGCAACACGGGTAGCCGGACCCGGCTAATCTGGGCACCGACAGGGGCGAAATACCAGGCTTTCAAAGAGGCTCCGTACAAGGACGAATTCGACGAATGGTTGGCGCGGATCGTCTGCTATGCCTTTTCCCTGCCGCCGACGGCGTTCACGCCACAGGTGAACCGCGCGACGGCGCAGGCCGCGCAGGAGACCGCGCTCGAAGAGGGTCTCGCGCCGCTCGCAGGCTGGGTCAAACGGCTCGTCGACAGCGTCATTCAGGATCGTATGGGGCACGCGGACCTCGAGTTCGTCTGGTCAGACGCGAGACCTACTAATGCGAAAGACCAGGCCTCAATCCTCGACATCTATGTCAAGGACGGGGTGTACACACTGAACGAGGCTCGCGACATCCTTGGGCTGCCGGCGGTGGAGGGTGGCGATCAACCGATGTTCCAGAGCTCACAAGGGCCGGTTTTCCTGAGCTCACTTCCTAGAACGGATCAAGAATCGCGTCCATAGACGCTGATCCGGTCGAGTTCGGGACAGGAGCCGAGCCAACCTTAGAGTATTGCCACCAGCCGACGTTTTGCGGCGATGCCGTCCGATTGCCAGGCGCTCTAATCGATGCCGCTTTTGCGGCAGTGCGCGCCTGCCGTCAAAAGCGAGAAATAAAGGAGCTATTATGAGCGTGATCCCGAGCGACCTCGTCGCCTATGGCTCGGCCAACATGCCCGAGGCAGATGGCGTCGCGGTTGGCGGTGCGGTCGACTTCTCGCGCCGAGTCGCGTTTTACGACATCACCCCCGCCGGCACGATCGACTTTGTCTCGTCGAGTGCCACCGACACCGGCGTTCACATCCAGGTCGCCGGCCGCGACTCGACCGGCGTCATCCAGACCCCGGCCGCGGTTACGTTGAACGGCACTACTGTCGTCACCGGCTCGCAGAGCTTCGAGCGGCTCTTGTATGGCGTTGTCTCGGGCGCCTCGCCGACCGGCCCGCTCACCGACCCCGGCGGTAGCAACGCCAACACCAATGCATCGATGACCATTTCATCGACAACCGTGTCTTTTGCCTCGGCGCCAGCCGGCTTCCCCGTATCGGGCAATTATTATGTCGCGGTCGATAGCGGCGCAAATTTCGAGATTATGCAGGTGACAGCGGGCCAGGGCACTGCGAGCCTGACGGTCACCCGCTATGCCAGCGGCCCCAACCTGTCCGGCCTGACGCATGCCAGCGGCGTCAATGTCAAGCTGATGCCAGGTGGCGACGTGGCGGCAATCGCGCACACGGCGACGATTTCGGGCCACACCGCGCAGACCGGCTCGGCCAATCACAGCGGCACCACCCCGCCGCTGATGAAATTGCAGTCGGGCGACGGGGCCAGTGTCTCGGCCGGCCAAATCATCCGCATCACCTCTGGCACCGGCGCGGGTCAGATCCGTATGATCATCGCAACCTCGGGCTACGGCACCGACATCGTCGCGGTCAACCGCGACTGGAACTCTGGCGCGACACCCGACAACACCAGTGTCTATAACGTCAACCAAGGCATTCTGTTCGAGACCGGGTTCGCGAGCTCGGGCACGAATTACGGCGACCCCAACCCGGTGACCTCGGTGGTGCGCGCGTTCTCAACCTCGGCCGCCGACGTTCCGACCGGCTCGGCTCGGTACTTCTACGAAAAAGTGTTTGTCGTCAACAACAACACCGCGACCGCCTTGACCGGGGCGCAGGTCGAGATCGCGAGCGAAACCCCGTCCTTGCCGACAGGCGCATTGCTCGACATCGGGCTGACGACCGCGCTCAACGACACGAACACCTGCAACCCGCGCCAGCAGTCTTCGTCGTTTCTGCCTAGCGGGGTGTCGTCGTTCACCACTCAGCCGGCCTTTATCAACGTGCCGTCGCCCGGCAATCTACCGTCGGGGGCGGCTCCCAACGCGGCCGGCGCTCAGGGGGTGTGGATGCGGCTGACCCTGCCGGCGGGGGCCGCCGCCTACAAGGGCTCGGCCGATCTGCGCACCCAGGGCACGACCACGTGAGCACCGGCGCGATCGCGCTTCAAGTATTCTGCATAGGCGCGGCGCTCGTCGTCGTGCTGATGCTGCTATGTGCAAAAGATTGAGGGCAGATCCGATGTCGCGCTTACCAAATTTTTCTGTTGTAAATGTTGACGGCTGCTCGTCGTGTTGTACTTCCGCAGGCCACAGCATTTATTTAATATAATCTGCCGAGAATAAAATAGCATGTCTTCCCCGGCCATCACCACCTTGCTCAGCCCGAACCCGGCGAGCGGCAGCACGACGCCTGTCGTCGGCACCGAGACGACGCTCGCGTCCTCGACGAGCCTCTCCCAGGGTGGCAGCTTCCAGGCGCAGGTCGATCTCAGCAACATGGCCGATGGCGACGTGACCGAGGTGCGCTACTACAACCAGGCGAACGGCAGCTCGTCGCTGGTGCAGCAATGCTACATGGCATTTGCCAACGCCCAAGGCGACCCGTGCCCGCCATTGCCGGCGGTGCCGGCGGTCAACGCCTGGAAGGTCACGATCAACCAGACCGCGGGCACCGCGCGCGCCTATCAGTGGGCGGTCTACAATCTCTACGGGACGTGAGCAATGGGCTTCGGCTACCCGCTCGCCGGCTCGGCGCGCTACGAGACCCAGGGCCTCTCGACCGGGGTAGGCGCCACCGTCACACCCAGCGCCACCGCCAACGCCAAGGGCAGCTATGCCGCCCTCGGGAGCGCCACCGGGTTCGAGTATGACGGGTTCTGGGTGGCACTGACCGGTCTTTCGGGGGGCGGCACCACCAGCTATCTCGTCGACATCGCGTCGGACAACACGGCACAGGAGGTGATCGCGGCCAATTTGTTGTTCGATCCGGCGCCGACCGGCAGCTTCAGCGGCGACAAGCGGTTTTCGTGGGTGCCGGTCAAGGTCAAAAAGGGGGCCACCCTCTATGCCCGCTGCGCGTCGAATTCGGGCGGCAGGTCGCTGTCGGTTTCGGTGCTCGGCTATGCCGGCGACGGCCGCATGCTGTCGGGGTTCTCGCAGATGATCTGCGCCACCGACATCACCGCGGGCGACCCCACCAACAAGATCACGCTGTCAGGCACGACCTTGACCGGCTGGACGCAGATCATGGCGTCGACCCCGAACCGGCTGGCGGCCTTGCAGATCCAGCTCGACGATCTGCGCGCCCAACTCGGCACCATCACCCCGGCGATGTTCGAGCTCGGCATGGGCACCTCGGGCAGCGAAGTTTCGCTCGGGATCAAATTCGCGACGATGCTCGGCGGCCCCGGCCCGCTCGGCGGCAGCGACTGGCTGCCGTGCAACATCCCGTCGGGCAAGCGGCTCGCGGCCCGCGCGCAAGCCAACAATGCCGACACCAACATCGTCGGCGTGTTTCTCTACGGGCTCGTCGGCTAGGGTGCTGCGATGATCTGGGGCGGCGCGCCGGCGTCGGCGGCGATTGCTGCGGCACCACCGGCCGTGGCCGGCGGGGCCTCCCCGAACGTCACAGTCAATGTTGCACTCCGGGCTGAGGCGCTGGGCGTGGTCGCCTATGGCGACAGCCTTGCGACGGTCGAGATCGTCGCCCGGCTGGTTGCCGATCCCGGCCTGCGCGTGGAAAGCGTTGGCGCGGCCCGCGGCGACCAGCCGGCAGCGGCCGAGGCTATAGGCAGGCAGCGCGCCGATCCCGGCCTATTCGTCGAAACGCTGCATCGCCCGCAAGTCGATGCGCCGATCGCGGCCGCGATTATGGGCACGGTGCCGAGCGACGACGGCCTTCCCAGCGAGTGGAGCAAGCTAATCGCGGTCACCGCAGACGTGCTGATGCGTCTAGAAATGATGGCAATAGCGCGTGTCCGTCCGTTGCTGCCGGCTGAATC
>DATKHX010000210.1:0-13022 GCA_035510075.1 Allostellaceae bacterium | reverse complement strand
ACGCGGTCGTGTCCGACATCCGCGACGCTCTCGAAGGCGTCGACCCCAAGATCGCCTACCGCAAGGTCACCGCCGAGACCCGCATCGCGGCCGTGCGCGACGGCGAGGTCGACCTCGAATGCGGCTCGACGACCGCCAATTTCGCCCGCAAGAAAGAGGTCGCGTTTTCGCCGATCTTCTTTGTCGCCGGCACCAAGCTGCTGGTCGCCCGCAATTCGGGAATCGAATCCTACCGCGACTTGCGCGGCAAGACCGTTGTCGTCACCGCCGGCACCACCAACGAAGCCGCGGTGCGGGCGATCTCGGACAAGCAGGGGCTCGGCATCAACGTCATCGTCGGCCGGGATCACGACGAATCGTTGACCCTGTTGGTCGAGGGCAAGGCCGACGCCTTCGCCACCGACGACGTTTTGCTCTATGGATTGGTTGCGACGCACAAGCTCGCGGACCGCTATCACGTCGTCGGCGATTACCTGTCCTACGACCCTTACGGGCTGATGTACCGCAAGGACGACCCCGATTTCGCCGCGATCGTCGACCGCGCCTTCACCCGGCTCGCGCAAACCCGCGAGCTCGTGCAGCTTTACAACCGATGGTTCCAGATGCGGCTGCCGAGCGGTCAGACCCTCGACCTGCCGATGAGCCCGCAGCTCGAAGAAATCTTTCGCGTCGAAGGCGTGCCCGACTGACGCACCAGAATGCGTCGCCGCCAATTCGTCGCCAGCAAGCAAGCGACGGCCGTAGGTTTCCGGGGCGCAATCACCGCGGGGCGCGGAAGCATGGGCATCGTCTCGACAGGCACGTGTAGGGTCACGCGCGCTCGGAAGAGCGCCTCCGAGCCGCAACCTCCGCCCTGACACCACTACCGGTCATCAGCATTTCGGCGGCGTAAGCCAGAATCGCGCCGATCGTGCAGACAACGGCAAAACCGAAAGTCCCAAACAACACCGAGGCGACCGTCGCATCGCGCAGCGCCCCCACCAGCAAGGTCAGCACCGAGGCGCACGTCGCCGCCGCCCCGAAGGAGGCGAGAACGACGGCGGCGTCGAGGGCGAAAGATCGGCGCCGCAGGCGCGCCAACTGCAGCGCGAGGATCGCGACCTGCTCGGGCTCCGAGCCCTCCATTTCCTTGCTGATCTGGTCGACCCGGTCGGCGACGCGCGCGAGCCGGGTCGCAAAAACGTTCAGCAGGGCGGCGATGCCCGACAGCAGAAAAACAGGGGTCAGCGCCAGCTGGATGATGTGAGCGACGGTGTCGAGCGGGGAAGCGGAGGTGATGACAGAGGGCATGGTGATCGGATAAGTCGTGGCCGCGAGCCCATGTTGCGGGCGGTTTCGCTCGGGGGCAATTGCGCTATCGCCGAGTATTCTCCAGCAGATCACTCGATCCTGGGAGACCAACGCGCTACGCCCGTCTCCCGCACTGCGTCGGCTGGCCCCACCTATAGAGTGTGATCTTTGCGGTCCCGCTCTGCGACGACAACCCGACCCGGCGAACCCCGGCCGTCAACTGTTTGCTGATCGGTCTCTGCGTCGGCGCCTTTTTGTGGCAGCTCGATCATAATCAGCACCGAACCCTCTACGCCTACGGGATGATCCCGGCGGTGCTGTTCGGCTCGGCCCGGCTCGCGCCGTATTTTGGACCTCGTGCCGGCCTGGGCGACGCTGTTCACCAGCATGTTCCTGCATGGCGGGTGGCTCCATCTGATCGGCAACATGCTGTTCCTGTGGATTTTCGGCAACACGGTCGAAGGCGGGCTCGGGCATTTCCGCTATCTCGTGCTGTATCTGGCGAGCGGTGTCGCGGCGGCGCTGATCCAGGCGTTGTCGAACCCGGGCTCGCACGTGCCGATGATCGGCGCGAGCGGCGCCATAGCCGGCGCCCTCGGTGCCTATATGGCGCTCTATCCTCGTGCCAACGTGCAAGTCTTTGTTTGGATCGTGATCTTCTTCCGCATGATCAACCTGCCGGCCTGGGCCCTGCTCGGCTTGTGGTTCGCCATGCAGATGATCAGCGGTCTCGACCAGGGCCACGGGACGCCGGGGGTGGCGTTCTGGGCCCATATCGGCGGTTTTGCGACCGGCATGCTGCTGATCACGGTTTTGCGGCCGCGCGGCACGTCATTGCTGCAGCCGCCGCGCAGCGCCATCTTCGCCTCCGCGTCGCCGCCGACATTCCTGCGCAACCGGCCGGCGTGGCGCGGCTCGGTCCCAGCGGCCGGCCGCTCCTATCGGCGCTCGCCCGGCCCTTGGGAGCGGTGGTAAATCAGTGAATGGGCGGCGGCGTGACGCCCGACGGCAGCGGCTCGCGGCCGGTCGCTTCGGGCTCGGCTGGCGGCGGGGCTGACGGTTCCGGCGGGGGGCTGGCCGCGGAGCCGGGCGGCGCGGCCGCCTGGTCGAGCTCGGCCAGCAGCCGATCGCTGACCCGCGGATCAATCGAAAGATGGTTCTGGGCTTGAAAACGGACGATCGCATCGCGGGTTTGCGGGCCGATCTTGCCATCGGCGGGCGCCGTAAGAAAACCGAGCCGCGCCAGCGCCGCTTGCGCCGTGATGATCGAATCGGCGTCGAGCCCGGTGGCAACCGGATGGCCGGCGGCATGCCGATAGACAAGCAGCGCGCGCTCTGTCTTGGCCGACATCACGCCATTGATTGGGCCCGGATCATAGCCCTGCGCGGCGAGCCGAGCCTGAACGTCGGCGATCGGGCCCGCTCCCGCATCCGCGGCTGATGGAGCTCCGTAGAACAGGGTCGCGACAATCATCGCGAGCAACGCCACGCCGACTCGATCGATAGCCTTCAAGATGAGAGCCTTTCGATGGAGGCCGACATCACCGGTGGCCGTCATGGAGCCTTTGCGGCGACTATGCCATAAGACCGGGCGCAGCAAAGGGGCGGACGATGGACGAGCGCATGCAATGGCAGCGCGTCGAGCGGTGGCGCAGATGGGCATCACGGCGCCCCGTAGACAGGCGGATGCCGCACTGCTTTCGCGCCCGGATCGGCGGGAGCGCGCCGTGAGCGCGGCGCTGATCGACGACACCCTGGCCTATGCGCCGAACGGGCTCGGCGACGGGATCGCAGCACTTGCTGTCGAGCCGATGTTCGCCGCGATCCTGTCCGAAGCGGGGCCGCCGCGCTTTCGCCGCCGGCGCAACGGGTTCGGTACCCTGCTGCACATCATCCTCGAGCAGCAGGTCTCGATCGACGCGGCGGCGGCGATGCACCGCCGGCTGAGCGAAGTGTGCCGTCCACTGACGCCCGACGAGTTCCTCACCATCGAGGATGCAACCCTGCGCCTCTGCGGCTTCAGCCGGCAGAAGATGGGTTATGCCCGCAATCTAGCCGAAAAAGTCCGCGCCGGCGAATTCGATTTCGCCCGGCTCGCCGAAGCCGACGACGAGACCGCCCAGGCGGCGCTACTGTCGTTGAAAGGCATCGGCCGGTGGAGCGCCGATGTGTATCTACTGTTTGCGCTCGGCCGCGCCGACGTCTGGCCGGCAGCCGATCTCGGCCTGCAGATCGCGGTCGGCGAGCAGATGGCGCTCGGCGCGCGGCCGGCCGAACCCGAATTGCGGCGCCTTGGCGAGGCGTGGCGCCCTTGGCGCTCGGTCGCCGCCTGCCTGTTCTGGCAATCATACCTGCACAAGCGCAAACGAACCCCTCCGATTCTCGCGGCCGAACTCTATGCCTGATCCCCGGCAGCACCAGCCGATATCGGGAATCCGCTCGCTCTGCGTCTATTGCGGGTCTTCGGGCGCGGTCGCGTCAGCTTACCGTTCAGCGGCAAGCGAGCTGGGAGCGCGGCTCGCCGAAGCCGGCATCGAGGTGGTGTTCGGCGGCGGGCGGGTCGGGCTGATGGGATTGCTGGCCGACGCTGCGCTTGCACGGGGCGGCCGCGTCATCGGCATTATCCCGGCGCGCTTGCGCGATGCCGAACTCGCCCATACGAGCGTCAGCAAGCTCGTCGTCGTCGAGACGATGCACGCGCGCAAAGCGCTGATGGCCAAGCGGACCGATGCCTTCGCGATCCTACCAGGCGGCATCGGCACCCTCGACGAGACTTTCGACATGCTGAGCTGGAAGCAGCTCGGATTGCACGACAAGCCGATTTTTCTGGTCGATGTCGAAGGCTACTGGGCGCCGTTGCTCCGCCTGCTCGATCATATTGTCGACAGCGGCTTTGCCCAACCGAAGACCCACGGCCTGATGCGCGTCGTGCCGACTATTTCGTCGCTGATGGCGGCGCTCGCCGAACAGCCGCCCGCGACCCGCGGCACGGCGGCAGGGAGCTTGTAACGGGCCGATTGCGTGTCGCGTAAATGCAACCTGCTGACGGAGCAAAGTAAATGCATTCGCGTAATCCAATATCCACGACGGCGGGGGATAACCTTGTGCAAAACCGTTCGGCACCGTGATCAGGCGCCAAGCATTTCAATTGCTCAATCTGTTTGCCGAAAAAATAGGCAAATCTTTAAGTTATTGTGATGCTTGGATAATCGGGATGATAGCCGGTAAATCGGCTTGTCGCCTTGTAAACGTTCGGTAACAAGTTGGTGAATCAAGGCATTTTGCACGATTTTCGCTGCCGAAGCCGGCGCTGTGCACAAATGACGCGGCGGGACGCAGCGATGCCCGGTTTTGTGCCGTTTGGCGGCTTGTCGAGCCGGGCGGCGCGCTCTATCCTCGCGCCTAGCACAGGCCACGGCCGGCAGCCCCCTCCGGCCGCATGCGAGGGAGCTTTATCAAGAACAAGCTGATCTAGCCGTATCTCGAAGTCGACCTGAAATGCTACGACCTCGCCATGAGAGCTGCGACGCCCTCACGTCGGTGCGACAAGACAGGCAATAATCGTCAATAGATCAACTCAGCCCAACGAAAGCGGCGCGCGGAGGTGTAAGCATGTCAGATCTCGAAATCGTTTGGACGAAGGTTGATGAAGCGCCCGCGCTTGCTACGTTTTCTCTTCTGCCTATCGTCGAAGCCTTCGTCGGGGCGGCCGGCGTGAAGATGAAGCTGAAGGACATTTCGCTGACTGGCCGCATCCTCGCCAATTTCCCCGACAAACTGACGCCAGCGCAAAAGATTAACGACGAGCTCGCCGAACTTGGCCAACTTGCGATGCGCCCCGAGGCCAACATCATCAAGCTGCCCAACATCTCCGCCTCGATCCCGCAGCTGAAGGCTGCGATCAAGGAGCTGCAGAGCAAGGGTTACGACGTGCCGAACTATCCGGACAGCGACGCGACGCCAGCGGACAAGGAAATCCGCGCCCGCTACGGCAAGGTGCTCGGCAGCGCTGTCAATCCGGTGCTCCGCGAGGGCAATTCCGACCGCCGCGCCGCCGGCGCCGTGAAGCAGTACGCGCGCAACAATCCGCATAGGATGGGCGCCTGGACCAAGGACTCGAAAACGCGCGTCGCGCACATGTCGGGCGGCGATTTCTACGGTTCGGAGGTCGCGACGACCATTGCGGCGCCGACCAATGCTCGCATCGAGTTGGTCGGCAGCGATGGCGCGGTCACCGTGCTGAAGGCGAAGACGCCGCTTCAGGCCGGTGAGATCATCGACGCGTCGGTGATGAGCCGCAAGGCGTTGCGCGCCTTCTTCGCCGAGCAGCTCGGCGCCGCGAAGAAGGACGGCGTCCTATTCTCGCTGCACGTCAAGACGACCATGATGAAGATCTCTGATCCCATCCTGTTCGGTCATTGCGTTTCGGTGTTCTTCGCCGATGTGTTCGAGAAGCATGGCGCCACGCTGACGCGCCTGGGCGTTGATCCCGACAACGGCGTGGCCGACATGCTGGCCCGGATCGAGACGTTGCCGGAGGCTGAAAAGGCGGCGATCAAGGCCGATATCGAGGCCGCCTACGCGAAGCGGCCCGGCCTGGCCATGGTCAATTCCGACCGGGGAATCACCAATCTGCACGTGCCGAGCGACGTGATCATCGATGCATCGATGCCGGCGATGATCCGCGAATCCGGGCACATGTGGGGCCCTGACGGCAAGCTGCGCGACGTGATCGCCGCGATCCCCGATCGTAGCTACTCGACGCTATTCGAGGCCGTCATCGAGGACTGCAAGGCACATGGCGCTTTCGACCCGAGAACGATGGGCGATGTGCCGAACGTCGGGTTGATGGCGCAGCAAGCCGAGGAGTATGGCTCACACGATAAGACGTTTGAGGTCGCCACGGGCGGAACGGTGCGCGTGGTCGCCGATGACGGCGCGGTTCTGCTGTCACAGCCGGTCGAGACCGGTGACATCTTCCGGATGTGCCAGGTCAAGGACGCGCCGATCCGGGACTGGGTCAAGCTTGGGGTTCGCCGCGCGCGCCTGACCAAGACCCCGGCGGTATTCTGGCTCGACGCCAAACGCGCGCACGACGCGCAGTTGATCGCCAAGGTCGAGACATACCTGAAGAACGAGGACACATCGGGCCTCGATATCCGCATCCTGGCGCCGGTCGAGGCAATCAAGTTTTCGCTCGATCGCATCCGCAAGGGGCTCGACACCATCTCCGTCACCGGCAATGTGCTACGCGACTACTTGACCGATCTCTTCCCGATCATGGAGCTGGGCACGTCGGCCAAGATGCTGTCGATCGTTCCGCTGCTGGCGGGCGGCGGGTTGTTCGAGACCGGGGCCGGCGGTTCGGCGCCGAGGCACGTGGAGCAGTTCCAGCACGAAGGCTATCTGCGCTGGGATTCGCTGGGCGAGTTCTTGGCGCTTGGCGCTTCGCTGGAACATCTGGCGCAGACAAGTGGGAATAAGGATGTGCAGGTTCTGGCCGAGACGCTCGATGAGGCCAACGGCAAGATCCTCGAGTACAACCGTTCGCCGGCGCGGAGGATTGGCGAACTGGACAATCGCGGCAGCCATTTCTACCTGGCGCTGTATTGGGCACAGGCGCTGGCGGGGCAGGACAAAAGCCCGGCACTGGCAGCCCGCTTCAAACCGCTTGCGGAAACGCTGGCGGCCAACGAGGCCAAGATTAATGCCGAGCTGATCGCCGCGCAGGGTAAGCCGGTGGATACTGGCGGTTATTATCTGCCCGATCGGGCTAAGACATCGGCGGCGATGCGGCCGAGTGCGACGCTGAACGCTGCGCTCGCCGCTCTCTGACGTGGACTGAACCGGAGACGGCCGAAACAAGGGAGGAAGAACGATGCGGCTCAGCATTCTCGACGACTACCAAGGTGTCGCGCTCAATATGGCGGACTGGGCGCCGGTCAGGAGCCGCGGCGTCGAAATCGCCGTCGAGCGGCATGCTTTCGCCGATGAGGACGCGGTGGTTCGCGCGCTCGCCGATTCCGAGCTTGTAGCGGCAATGCGCGAGCGTACGGCGTTTACGAAATCGGTCGTCGAGCGCCTGCCGAAGCTGAAGCTGCTGATCACGACCGGCATGCGCAACGCCTCGTTCGACATGGCGACGCTTAAGGATCGCGGAGTCACGGTGTGCGGCACGGGCGGCCCCGGCGGCGGGAACGAAGACACCGCCGAGCTCGCCTGGGGGCTGATCCTCGGTGCGGCCCGGCGCATCGCCGAGGACCATCAGTTCATGCGTCAAGGCGGGTGGCAGACTCACATCGGCCACCGCGTCGCCGGCAAGACCTTGGGTTTGCTGGGTCTCGGCCGACTCGGCAGCGCGGTCGCCCGGGTCGGCCTCGCCTTTGGCATGAAGGCGATCGCCTGGAGCCAGAACCTGACCGCCGAGAAGGCCGCAGCGCAGGGTGTCGAGCGGGTTGACAAGGACGAACTGTTCCGCCGCGCCGACATCCTCTCGGTGCATTTGGTGCTGAGCCCGCGCAGCCGTGGCCTGGTCGCGGCCCGCGAGATCGCGCTGATGAAGCCTTCGGCGATCCTCGTCAACACCTCGCGCGGGCCGATCTGCGACACCGATGCGATTGTTGCCGCTCTGAAGGAGGGCCGCCTCGCCTATGCCGGGTTCGACGTTTACGACAAGGAGCCTCTGCCGATCGACCACCCGCTGCGCACCGCGCCGAACGTGATCCTGACGCCGCATATCGGCTATGTGACGGACGAAAATTATCGCAGCTCCTATCCGCAGATCGTCGAGAATGTTGCGGCGTTTCTCAACGGCAAGCCGATCCGGATGATCTAAGCCCGGTCGTCGCGCGTCAGAGCGAATGAGCAGCGGCGTCTCGATCCGGCCCTCGGACGATCGCGATGTGGCCGCGATCGCGCTAATCTATCGCCATCACGTGCTGCACGGCATTGCATCCTTCGAGGAAGAGCCCCCGGAGCCCTCCGAGATTGCTCGGCGTCGGCAGGAGATCCTTGCGCGCGGGCTGCCCTATTTCGTCGCCGAGCGGGCGGGGAGGGTGCTCGGCTATTGCTATGCCAGCCCTTACCGGGCCCGGTCGGCGTACCGCTTTTCGGTCGAAGACTCGATCTATATCGATCCTGCCGAGCTCGGCCGGGGGATCGGTCGGGCATTGCTGTCCGAATTGATCGAGCAATGCGTCGCGCGCGGCTACCGACAGATGGTTGCGGTTATCGGCGGCAGCGAGCAATGGCCGTCGATCCGGCTGCACCAGGCGCTTGGCTTTACCGAAATCGGCGTGCTGCGCGCGATCGGGTATAAATTCGGCGGCTGGGTCGACACCGTGCTGATGCAGCGCGCGCTCGGCGAGGGTGCGACGACGACCCCGGACAGAAGGAGCTGAGCATGGCTGAGGCATTTGCCGATCCCAACCGGATCGAAGGCTATCACGCCCATATTTATTACGATGCTGCGACCCGCGGAAAAGCCGAGCGGCTACGCCATGGGATCGGCGAGCGGTTTGAGGCTCGGCTCGGCAACTGGCATGACGAGCCCGTCGGGCCGCATACGGTTTCGATGTATCAGGTCGCGTTCGCGGTCGCGGAGTTTACTCGGCTGGTGCCATGGCTAATGCTGAACCGCGACGGGCTGGACGTGCTGGTGCACCCGCTCGCCGGCGACAGCTTGGCCGACCACACGCGATTTGCAATGTGGCTCGGCCAGGTTCTGCCGCTGCGGCTCGACGTACTGCGACGAGGCTCTGGCGCCGGCTGATGCCGGCCGCTATATGCGGCCGACCAGCAAGAGCACGACGACGATGACGAGCAAGATGCCGAGGCCGCCGCTCGGGTAATATCCCCAGCCGCCGCTGTAGCCCCATGTCGGTAGGGCGCCGATCAGCAGCAGGATCAAGATGATCAGAAGGATCGTGCCTAGCATTTCATCCCACGCGTTTGTTGATACCGAATCTGGAAACCCTGGGCGAACCGTTCGGTTCCCCATCCGGTTTCGACAATCGCACGAAACTCGCTGGCGCCGGGCGGCTCGCAGCTAGACGCGGACCGATCCTCGCCACTGGCGGACCGGGCCGCAATCGACGTGGACAAAGCCGGAGCGCGGGTAATAGCCGACACCGCCGCATCTGAGGCCGAGCGCGGCATCGCGAATCTGCTCGATGCTGCGCCGCTCGCTGCGCAAATCGACGGCCATGCCCTTGATGTGATAGCTGTGCTTGGCGACGCCGACGCCTTCGAGATAGAGCCGCCGATTTGTCGTCGGCGAGCGGTAGCCGCAGACCACGAGAAACGGATCGTGCGTGTCGAGGCTCCCCCGCAGTCGGCCCAGCAAATCGAGCACACCGGCGTTCATCGGCCGGATCTCGTCGCTGTCGTGATCCCGCAGGATCCAGTTTATGTCTCGCACGGCCTCGCGGATGTAATGACCATCGGCCCAGTAGACCGTGCGCAGCCATTCGCCGGTATGAGTATTGTAAAGCGATACCGACCGCGGAGCGAAGGACACCGCCGTGGCGGGGTTGACCAGACCAACGGCAGCAGTGACGGCTGCGGCGCCGAGAAGCCGGCGCCGGCTCAACAGTGTAGATGTCTGCAATGGTTACTCCCCCCAACTTCCCCGGGAGGGCCATAGCATCCGAATTCTTGGTGAACAACCCCGATCGGCAGAAACTTGGGAGCTAGTCGCCGATTGCCGCCGTTTTCTGCGCGACGGTTGAGCCGCGTTGACCCGCTCTCACCTTATCGGTTGATTGGACACCGGATTTTTGGGCGGCGAGGACCGCTCGCGGGCGAATCAGATGCGCCCAGACCCCATCGTCGCGGTGATATGGATCGTCTCGGAACGCGATTGAGCCGTCCGATTCGGCAATGGCCGTGCGATAGACGATAAAGACGGGCACCGGCTTGGGCAATGCGTGGGCGCGGGTACGTGCTAGTGCGATCGCTTTGTCGATCTGCTCCGGGGTTTCGCCGAGCAGCAGAGAGGCCAGCTCCCGCGGGTTCTCGACCCGCACGCAGCCATGGCTCATCATCCGGCCGGCGGCCTGGAAGCGCCATTTCTCCGGCGTATCGTGAAGATAGACATCGAAGCGGTCGTCCATCTCGAATTTGAGCCGCCCCAGCGCGCTGTAGGGGCCCGCCTCCTGCTGCACCGCCATCGGCCCGCGCCAGCGCATGTGGTGCGCGGCGAGATAGCCGCGGTCCGCCGCGACCTTCGGCATGATCTCTTTTCTGACGATCGACGGCGGGATGTTCCAGGGCGGGTTGAACAGGACGTGCTTGACGATCGACTGAAGCTCCGGCGTCTGCTTGTCGTATTCGCCGACGACGACCCGGGTGGTGAACACCGGGCGATCGTCGCGGAACAGCTGAAGCTGCGAGACCGTCGTGTCGACGACGAGCCGATAGGCCGGCATGTCGCGCGGCAGCCAGCGCAGCCGCTCGAGGTTGATCGCGACCTGCCGCGCTCGCCGCAGCGCGTCGGCCACGCCGACCCGCGCCTCGCGGCCGCGCGCCCCGATGCCCACCGCCCGGCCACCGGCTGCCGCGAGCGTGAGGTAATCCGCGTAGGCACGACGCATCGCGAGGTATTCCGATGAGGTCGGAGCGAGCGCCTCGATCGCCCGCGCCGGATCGGGCGCGGAAATCGCCGCATCGACGACAGCCACGACATCCACCGGCTGCGGGCGCAGATCCTCTTCGTCGGGACGGTCGCCGACCGGCACCGCCCCGCGCGCCAGCGCGTCGGCATAAGAAACGATCGCATCGGACACCAGCAGATCATGCTCGACCTGCGACGATGTCCGGCCGAGTGCCATGCTGTGGAACGCGGCTGGATCGAGCCCTTGCTGATCTGCCCGCAGCACCGCCGCCAACAATGCGGCCGCCGCCGCCGGGCGGCTGTCCCAGACCGTCTTCCATCCGTGCGCCGAATAAAACCGGCGAACGAGATGCTCGTGCAGCCGCTCGCCCGCAATCACCACCCGCCCGGCAGTGTCGAGGAGGTCCTCGATGTCGATGTCGCCGGCAAACGGCGTCAGGGTAGCGGGCGTCAGGGCGGGATCCACCGGGGACGGCGCGTTCGGTGTCGGGGGCGGAGCCGGCGGATCGGCCGCAACCGGCGGCGGCAACGCCAGCGATCCAGCGCCGACGGCAATTGCCAGGGCCCCGCCTCTCATTACCCTCTCGGCGCGGCGCCGAAGCGTGCGCGGAATATCCAAGACACCTCGCTTGCCGGAGCTTCCGGCCACCGCTCGCGCCGACCCGCCGACAGCAATCGATCGGATTCGCTTTTTCCGATAAAAGGTTGTCACGCTTCGCATTGAGACAAACATTATCACGCACAAGCCCGCTCTGCATCTGACGCATAAGGAGAACGATCTCGTGCGGCGAATTGCGCCGGGCCAGAAGGGCGAAATCGATGCGCGCGGTGCGAGGGCCGCCGAGTCGAGCCCCGAGCGCGTGCTGCGCGAAGTCTTCGGGTTCGACGATTTCCGCGGCTCGCAACGAGCGGTCATCGAGCATGTCGCCGGCGGCGGCGACGCTGTCGTGCTGATGCCGACCGGAGGCGGCAAGTCGCTGTGCTATCAGATCCCGGCGTTGCTGTGCCCGGGTCTCGGCGTTGTCGTCTCGCCGCTGATCGCGCTGATGAAGGACCAAGTGGATGCGCTGCGTCAGGTGGGCGTAGCCGCCGCCGCGCTGAACTCGCGCCTCACGCCGGCTGAAATGGCCGCGACCGAGCGCGCCGTCGGCGACCGTGCGCTCGATCTGCTCTACGTGTCGCCCGAACGGTTGATGACGCCCCGCTGTCTCGAGCTCTTGGGGCGGACCCGGCTGGCGCTGTTCGCGATCGACGAGGCGCATTGCATCTCGCAATGGGGCCATGATTTCCGCCCCGAATACCAGCAGCTCTCGATCCTCCGGGAACGCTTTCCGGGCGTGCCGCTGATGGCGCTGACCGCGACCGCGGACGACCCGACCCGGCGCGACATCGTCGCCCAGCTCGGCCTCGGCGACGCGCCGGTCTTTGCCGCCGGCTATGACCGCCCGAACCTGTTCTACCGGATCGTGCCCAAGCGCAGCCCGCTCGATCAGCTATGGCGGTTTATTTCGGCACGGCATCCGAGCGATGCGGGGATCGTCTACTGCTTCACTCGCAAGGCCGCCGAGGAGACGGCGGGCTGGCTGTCGGCGCGGGGGCGCACGGCACTTCCCTACCATGCCGGGCTCGACCCCGCGTTCCGCGAGCAGAACCAGGACCGCTTTTTGCACGAGGATGGGGTGATCGTCGCGGCGACGATCGCCTTTGGCATGGGGATCGACAAGCCCGACGTGCGCTTTGTCGCCCATCTCGACGCGCCGAAAAACCTCGAAGCCTATTACCAGGAGAGCGGGCGGGCGGGGCGCGACGGGCTGCCGGCCGACGTCTGGATGACCTACGGCCTCGCCGACGTGATGAACCTGCTGCGTCTGATCGACGCAGGTGAGGCGAGCGAGCGTCAGGCCCGCATCGAGCGCCAAAAGATCGATGCGCTGATCGGCTATTGCGAAACGGTGTCGTGCCGGCGGCAGGTGTTGCTCGGCTATTTTGGCGAGCGCGATCATCCGCCTTGCGGCAACTGCGACAATTGCCGCGAGCCGCCGGCCACCTGGGACGGCACGATCGCGGCGCAAAAGGCGCTCTCCGCCGTCTACCGCACCGGTCAGCGCTTTGGCGCGCA
>DATKHX010000209.1:0-5035 GCA_035510075.1 Allostellaceae bacterium | reverse complement strand
TCGCCGCCGGGCTTGCCCGAGGCGTCGACCACGGCGGGCTCCGCCGGCACGCGGTCGTCGATTTTGGGCAACGCGCCCCTCGCCACCGCCTTGGCGAAGAACCGCGTCTCCGAGAACGCGGCCCAAGCCGCCTCGGGCGCCAACGACAGCAGCCCCGAGAGCAGCAACGAGTGGGCGAAGAAGCTTCGCCTCGTCATCGCGCTCCTCCGCCAAACGGGCGGGTGCTCGCTCGTTCGCACGGTTTCGCGATCACACGCGGGCAAGGCCGCCCGCTCGAAACGGCAACGCCGGCATCGTTCTCGCCTCGACGACGTGGCCCGGGGCGATCTCCAGCAGCCGCAACGGCCTCGCCGGCTCGCGGCGGAACGGTTCGGGCCATGCCGCCGGGTTGGAGGCCCGATCTTCCATCAGCCTGGTGAAATCGAGCGGCTGTGTCAGGTCGGGGGTCGGCACCGCCGCGAGCAGCGCCTGCGTGTAGGGGTGCACCGGTGCGCGGAACAGCGTCGCCCGGTCGGCGATCTCGACGATGCGGCCGGCGCACATCACCGCGATCCGGTCGGCGATGTAGTCGACCACCGCGAGATTGTGGGAAATGAACAGATAGGTCAGCCCAAGCTTTTGCTTGAGGTCCATCAGCAGGTTGAGGATCTGCGCCTGGATCGAGACGTCGAGCGCCGAGGTCGGCTCGTCGCAAATCACCAGATCGGGGCGCAGCGCCAGCGCGCGGGCGATGCCGATGCGCTGGCGTTGGCCGCCGGAAAAACTGTGCGGATAGCGCCGCAAGTGATGCCGGTCGAGGCCGACGAGGCCAACCAACTCCTCGACCATCTCGCGGCGCGAGCGCCCGGTGCCAATGCCATGGATCGCCAGCGGCTCCTCGATGATGTCGTAGACCGTCATGCGTGGGTTGAGCGAGCCAAACGGGTCCTGAAAGATGAACTGCACCTGGCGCCGAAACCGCTTCAGATCGCTGTCCTCGAGCGCCAGCACGTCGATCTGCTTGCCGTGGTCGTTGAAAGTGATCGATCCGGCATCCGGGGTGACCGCCCGCAACAGGATTTTGCTTAGCGTGGTCTTGCCGCAGCCGCTCTCGCCGACGAGCCCAAGGCATTCGCCGCGCTCGATCTTCAAGCTCACATCGTCGACCGCGAGCACGCGCGCCGCAGCCATGGCGCTGCCGAAAAGTCCACTTTTGCGGATCGAGAAGGCCTTGCGCAAACCGGTGCATTCGAGCAGCGGCGCCGCCGGCCCAGCCGGCCATTGCGCCTTTGCCGCCATCAAATGCGGCGCCTCCCCCGCCGCCACCTCGCGGATCGGGACCAGGCGCTCGCCAGGCTTCATGTCGAAGCGCGGCACCGCGCGCAGTAGGGCGCGCAGATAGGGATGCTCCGGGTGGCGAAATATGTCCTCCAGCCGGCCGCTTTCCACGACCTCGCCGCGATACATGACGACGATTTCCTCGGCGACATTGGCGACGACGCCGAGATCGTGCGTGATCAGCAGCACCGCCATGCCGAATTCATGCTGCAATTCGACGACGAGCTTGAGGATTTGCGCCTGGATCGTCACGTCGAGTGCCGTCGTCGGCTCGTCGGCAATCAACAGCGCCGGGCGGCAGACCAGCGCCATCGCGATCATCGCACGCTGCCGCAACCCGCCTGACAATTCGAACGGGTAGCTTTTGAGGGCACGGCCCGGATCGGGAAAACCGACGAGACGCAAGGTGTCCTGCGTCAGCTCGACCGCTTCCGCCGCGCCGACCCGGCGATGCAGCCGCAACGCCTCGCCGACCTGATTGCCGACGGTATGCACCGGCGACAGCGAGGTCATCGGCTCCTGGAAGATGATCGAGATGCGACCGCCGCGGATCGCCCGCATCTCGACGCTGTCGGCGGGCAAGCGGGTGAGATCGACGGCGCCGCCGTCTCCGCGCGGATCGGTGAACAGGATCTCGCCCTGGGTGATCTGGCCGCTGCGCGGCAGGATGCGCATGATCGCCTGGCTGACGACCGATTTGCCCGAGCCGGATTCGCCGACCAACGCCACCGTCGAGCGTGGCCGCACCCGGAACGACGCCCCTCTTACCGCACGGATAAACCCCCCCGGCGCGGCAAAGCGGACATGCAGGTCGCGGATCGTCAACAGTTCGCTCACGCCCGGCCTCCCGCCATGCCGGCGAAGCTGGAGAGGACAGGAGCTCTGATCCCGAGCGCCTCCAGATTTGCCGCGGTGGCCGCGGTCAGCTCCACCCCCTGCGCCGCCGCCGCGAGCGCCGAGCGCTCGACGAGCTCGTTGAACCCTCCGATGCGGCTGTCGAGGCGGATCGTCGACGCACCCGCGCGCAGTTCCAGCTGCATCCAGCCGTCGCGCTGATCGCGCCGGGTCGAGTAATAGGCGAGCTTCATGCGATCGAGCTCGGCCCAGCAGATCGTTGCGGAAAGCGGCCCCGATGACACCAGCCCGTTTTCGGTTGCGTCGATGCTCGTGGCGTGGCGCAGCGCGGTGCGCAGGCCGAACAGCGCGAACAGCGCGGCAAACCCCGCCAGTATCCCGGTGGCGACGGGCCCGACCGTGGTGATCGCCAGGATCGCCGTCGTCGGGACGAGCCCGGCGGCGGCGCGCACATAGTCGCCGATCATCGCCGCGTTCGGATAAGCGTGCCGGGTCATGCTTGGCCCGTGGTTCCCGAGGCGGCCATGGACGGTGCGAAAACCTCCCCGGCATCGAGCCAGCGCGCCGCCGGGTGGGCGCGCGTCCGCCCCAGCAGTCGGCCGAGAAAAGCGCCCGTGGCCTCGTCTTGGACGAGATGGTGGGTCAGGATCCCGGTCGGCTCGTCGGGATCGGCCTCGCCGCAGCGGCGCACCCGCAGATGCCCGACAAGCCCGCCGAGTGCGGCCGCTTCGCCGACAAAGCCGCGGTTGCCCCGCCAGGCGATGAGGTCGATATGCACATTGGCCGCGAAGACATCCGGCGTCGGCCACGCCGCAAGGCGCGGCTTGATCCGCGATATCGCTCCGATGCCGGCCGCGGGGAGGAGCGGCAGCAGCGCGTCCTCGAAGCGGTTCCACGGCGGCGCCAGGACGGCAAGCGCGCGGGCGCCAAACAGCGCGACGAGCCGTCTTCGCCCTTCGCCGAGATCGGCCGCGATTTCGTCCGGCGAACGCGACGGCGGGAATTCGCTTTTCTTGCCGCCGCCCGCATGGTTACGGTGACGCCAGCCATGCTGCAGGATCCCCACCGGTGCGGCTGCGGCTCGGGCGAGCCATATCGCGAACGCCCGATCGGCGGTCGCGGGGATCACCGCGAGCGCGACCGGAGTCGCCCCGGCCGTTGCCAAGAGGTCGCCGAGCCGCCGCGAGGGTGCAGCTGCGTCGTCGTCACGCCACCACAGCTTAGCGGTCCTCCCTTCTTCTCCCCACCGGTCCAACTCGTCGGCCAGATCGGACCATCGCGCCGACGCGGCCGGGGGGCTGGCGAGAATAGTTATCATTTGCCGACCCGATTGTCACCTGACGGCATGTTGAATTTCCGACCTGCCTCGCCTCTCGCCGGGTTGCAGAGCATGGCGGCAATCGTCCGTGCGGTGCGGCGCGCCCCTGCGGTGTCGACCATGAGCTTGGCGCGCGGGCCTCGGACCGCGCGCTCGATCGTTGCGGCCAGCCGCTCCGGCGACAGCGAAGCCGGCTCCACCATCTCGACGACCCCGCGGCCCGCCAGCCGCTCGGCACGCAAAGTCTGCTCGGTCTCGCGCATTTCGGCGAACGGCACGAGCACCGCTCGGGCGCCGGCGGCGAGAACGTCGATGACCGTGTTGTAGCCGGCCTGGCTGACCGATACCCGGCAGTGCCGCAGCAGCTGCGGAAAATCGGCGCGATAGCGCTCGACGATAACGCCCGCTGGCAGATCCCTCGTAAGCTCGGCAAATTCTGCAGGCGGCAGGTTAGGTCCGGCGAGAAGACGCCAGCCGGCATCGGCAACGCAGCCATGCCGCCGCGCCGCAAGCGCCGATCTCAGCAACCCGCCGCCCATCGCGCCGCCGCCCGCTGAGACCAGCACCTCACCCGCACCGCCGGCAACGTCGTCTTCCGACGGCGGGGCCGGTGCCGCGACGTAACCGGTATAGACGAGCCGGTCGGCGACTTCCGCGGTAAGCGGGAAGCTCGCCTCGAGCGGGATCAGGCTCGGGTCGCCGTGCACCAGCACGGCATCGAATTCGGCCCGCACGCGGGCGACGATCTCGCGCCGGCGCTCTTCTTCTTCGGGAGCGACGACGATGTCGCGCAGCGAGCTCAACACCAGCGCGCGCGGACGCCGAGCGTGCGCGGCGGCGATCAGCGGCTCGATTTCGAAGCGGAAGGCGCGGCGGCCGAAGGGATAGGCTTCGATCAGCACCGCGTCGGGGTCGGCCGCCGCGAAAGCCGATAACAGGGTCTCGCACCGTTGCGCCCGGAGAGCGTCGTCGACCGGCCGGCCGTCGGCTCCCACCAAATTTCTGAAGCTGGCATCCTGCGCGCGGATCGGCGCCAGCTGGACGATGCGCCGCGCCGCTGCACTCGCCAGCTCGGGCAACGGCTCGCCGCCGGAGACCAGGGTTACGGCAAAGCCCGCTTGTGCCATGCCGTCGACGAGGTGGAGCGCGCGGCGCAAATGCCCGATGCCGAGCAGATGCTGGACATAGAAGAGGATGGAGCGCCTCACCGCGCCTGGCCCAACATGACGGACAAGCTACGCGGCATCGGCCGGCCGCAGCGCGTCGATCACCCCGCCAAGGCGGGCCGCGGCCGCGGCCAGATCATGCCTAGCCGACACTCGGCGCCGCGCCGCATCGCCGAATCGACGGCGCAAATCGCAATCGACGAGCAGCCGCCGCACCGCCGCGGCAAAGGCAGCCGCCTCTCCCGGTGCCACGAGCAGCCCGGTGAGTTCGTGCGCGACGACCCCGGCAACGCCGCCGCTGGCGCCGGCCACCACCGGCAGCCCGCTCGCCTGGGCTTCGAGCAGCGCCATGCCGAAAGCCTCGTTGACCGCGGGCCAC
>DATKHX010000208.1:0-6492 GCA_035510075.1 Allostellaceae bacterium | reverse complement strand
GATCGCGGTCGCTACAGCCCTCGGCATCGGCGTCTCGCAATTGTGGGGCTGGACGATCGGCGCGGGGCTGGTGTTCGGGCTGGCGCTGTCGGTCGCGAGCACGGTCGTGCTGCTGCGCGCGCTCGAAGAGCGTGGGATGCTGGACCTGCCCGACGGCCGGATCGCGATCGGCTGGTTGATCGTCGAGGATTTGTTCACGGTCGCGGTATTGGTCATTATTCCCGCTTTCGCATCGGCGCTCGGCGGCGGCGCGATATCGGTCGACCGGCTCGCTCTACCGCTCGCGGTGACGTTCGGCAAGGTCGCCTGCTTCATCGCGCTGATGCTGGTGGTCGGCACGCGCGTCTTGCCATGGCTGCTCGATCAGGTCGTACGCACCGGATCGCGCGAGCTGTTCACCTTGGCGGTCGTTGCCGCAGCACTCGGCACCGCCTTTGCCGCGGCCGAGCTGTTCGGGGTTTCGTTTGCGCTCGGCGCGTTTTTCGCCGGCATCGTCGTCAACGAAAGCGACCACAGCCACCGCGCCGCCGAGCAGGCAAAACCGCTCGAAGACGCCTTTGCCGTATTGTTTTTCCTATCAGTCGGAATGTTGTTCGATCCCGGCATCCTGGTCAGGCATCCGTTCCAGACGATGGCCGTGCTCGCGGTCATCCTGATCGGCAAGTCGATTGCCGCTTTCGCGATCGTGCGCCTATCGGAATATCCGGCGACGACCGCGCTGACGGTTTCGGCGAGCCTCGCGCAGATCGGCGAATTTTCGTTCATGCTGGCCGCACTCGGCACCGCGCAGGGTCTCCTGGACGTCGAGGGTCAGAACCTGATCCTCGCCGGCGCCTTGATCTCGATCACCTTGAACCCGGCGGCCTTCCGAGCGGCGGCAGCCTTGCGTCGGCGGCTCGACCGCAATCAGCCAGTTTGAGCCCGCATCCCGCGGTCGGGCACGCGCACTTCCCCACCCGCCGTTCCCGACACCGCCGAGGGAGCCACAGCCACTCGCCCCTCGACGTCGGCGATCGCCTCGGCGAGGGTCGTGGCGATGGCGTCGGCCGCAGTGACGGCCAGCGCGTCGGTCGGCGCAGCATCGCCGGCGCCGATCCCCCAGAAGCCGACGACGATGCGAGCCCGCGGCGCCCGCCGCCGCAGCCGGCGCACGATGAGCCGGGCGCGAGCCGCCGAGCTGGTGCTGATCAAGGACAGGCAGACGACCGTGGCGTCCCGGAGCGCGACCCGATCGGAACCCAGGGCCGCCGGAGAGTCGGCTGGAAACACGTAGGCGGCATGGCCGCGCGCCCGCAACAGGCTGGCGAGCAGCATCGCCGCCGCTTCGTCGAGCTCGTTGCGCCCGGCCATGCACACGACGAACCCGCTTTCGGGCTGCACCGCACCGCCTTCGGCCGCCGGGTCCTCCTCGATCGCCGAATCGTCGACCAGGTTTTCGAGGATCTTGGCAAAGCTTTCCTTCACCGTAGCCCGCTGCTCGGGGGGCAGGACGCCGCTGTCGCTGTCGGCCTGGGCCCGCACCAGCACCGGGATTGCGACCTCGGCGGCAAATTCGTCAATCGACTTTTCCTTCGCGAACTCTTCCGCTTGCTCGGTTGCCTCCTCCGGGTCATCGGCCAGCAAGCGTTGGTAAAACGTCTCGTCGGGCGTCAGCACCGGCTCGCTGCCGAGCACCACATCGAGGAAACGCAGCTGCGGCACGTGCCGGCCGAGCACCAGCAGACACGCCGTCAGCGGCGTCGACAGCAACAACCCGATCGGGCCCCACAGCCAGGTCCAGAATATCGCCGCAGTGATGACCGCGACCGAGGAGAGGCCGGTGCTGCCGGCATAAAGGCGCGGCTCGACTAGATTGGCGACGATCAGCTCGGTGGCGACGAACAGCAGTACCGTCCACACCAAGAGCGCCCAGCCGGGGGCGACCGCAATCGCCAGCATCAGCGGAAAGCACGCGGCGATGACGATGCCGAGATAGGGGATGAAGCGCAGCAGCAGTGTGAGGATGCCCCACAGCGCCGCGTTCGGGATCCCGATTACCGCCAGACCGACCCCGATCAGCGTGCCTTCCACAGCATTGACCGCGAGCTGCGAGAGCAGGTAGCTGCTGACCCGTTGCGCCGCCTCGTTCATCGCCTCGGTCGTGCGGTGCAAGTCGCCGGCGCCGGCGAGCCTCAGCATGCGATCTCGCAGCTCCTCGCGCTCGAGCAGCATAAAAATAACCAGGACGATCACCAACCCAGCCATTGCCAGCGGCTGCAGCAGCGGGCCGATCATGGTCTCGGCGATCTGCAATGGTGTCAGCTCGGGCTGCTCGACTTCGACCGGCAGCGGCCTGGCTGGCTCGGCAGCCCCGTTGACGGGGCTGGAGCGCTGGGGCGCCGGCGCCACGCTTGGCGCTTGGGATCGCTTGAGCTCGGCAGTAGCCCGATGAAGCGCGGCCGCGATCCGCTGGAGAGGGATCGCATTGGGGAGCGCGCGCAGCTTCAGCTCGATGTTGGCGCGATATTCCGGAAGCTGCGGCCCGAGCAGCGAGATCTCTTCGGCGACGACGGCTGCAAACGCAAAGATGGCGAGAAAGGCGACGAGCACGGTCGCCCCGACCGCGGTCACCCGGCCGGCCCGCAGCCGCCGCAAGCCGCGGACCGCCGGCGCCAGCAGAAAGCTCAGCAACACCGCGAGCGCAAAGGGGACCAGCACTTCACGGCCGAAATAGAGCGCCGTAATGACGAGCACCAATGTCAGAAACGTAAGCACGCCGCCGAGGCCACGCGCTTGGTCCTCGTTGCGGCCACGTCCGGCCCCCGGCAGCCCATCGGCCATTGAGCTTGTCTCCCCACATGAGCCCCGTCCGGCAGAGTGCGCCATCGAGCAGCGCGCCAGCACCAGATTCAGCCGCCTCCGCCCGATCAATCGCCGCCCTGCCCTTTCGAGGCAGGCGCCAATCACCAGCCAGCAATGGCGACGCGGGTGAACCGACGCGTAAACGACGAGCAAAAGAAATTAGGTCCACGTGTTTTGGCTTCGATCGGTGCGCCAGCTGCGTGCTCCATATCCGGAGAGGGCCGACTCTTGTCCCTGTCTCGTGAAATGGAAGCCAATGCTGCACTTGCGAGAATAGTCAAGCCATGGCGCGCGAGTAGGAGCATCTCGGTTTTTTCGGAACTCCGGATTATGGCTGCCTGTTTTCTAGCGGAGCGTCACATAGGAAATAGGAAATGGACAAAGATCGCATTGGCGGCAGCGTCAAGAAAGCCACGGGCGCGATAAAGGAAAGCGTTGGACGGGCAACCGGCGACCGCGCCACCGAAGCCGAGGGGAAACAAGAAAAGGCTGAAGGGCGGCTGCAGAACGCAGTCGGTCATGCCAAAGACGCGGCTCGCGAAATCATCAACAAGAAGTAGAGATTCGGGATACCTGCCCGATACGATCGCCCGGCTCTGTGCGCCGTAAGGAGACAAAAAATGGGTAGAGGCATTTTGCTTTGGCTGCTCGGAATTCCGATTCCGATCATCATCCTTTTGTTCCTGTTCCACGTAGTTTAAGCGATCGGATCGGAACTGCGGTCAACCGGGCGTCGTTACTGCAACGTCTGAGTTTAAGATTAGGAGGAATGCATGACGAAATCGAACCTCACCGCTGCGGTCGCAGCGATCCTGATGGCGACTTCGCCGCTGGCCTTTGCACAGACCAGCACGACGCCGCACGAGACCACGTCCGCTATGGCAACGAACCCCGCCGGGACCGAGATCCAGAACGACCAGGTCCGGGCGAGCAAGGTGCTCGGCAGCACCGTCTACGACGTGCAAAACCGTGATATCGGCTCGGTCAAGGATCTGGTCATCGACAAGGATGGCCGGGTCGCGGCCGCCGTCGTCGATGTCGGAACGTTCCTCGGGATGGGCGGTAAATACGTCGCCGTGCCGCTGAGCGCGATCAAGACCGACAACAACCGGCTGACCTTGGACATGACCAAGGAGCAGCTGCAACAGGCGCAGGCCTATAATCTCGAGAATACCAACACCGGGTCAGGCAGCACGACCTCGCCGGTGACTGGCGGGCATTTGGGTTCGGCCAGCGGCACCAACCGCTAACGTGGAATGAAGCGGAGGGCGAGCGGCGCAGGCCGCTACGCCCAACGCATGCCCGCCGCGGACGCAGTGTGGATTGCCCCGCCGGCGGGCATGCGGTATAAGCCCGCCCCGCTTGGAGGGCGACAGGATGAAGCAGGGAATTCACCCGGATTATCACGACATCACGATCGTGATGACCGATGGGACCGCCTATCAGACGCGTTCGACCTACGGCAAGGCGGGCGACACGCTGCGCCTCGAAATCGATTCGAAATCGCACCCCGCCTGGACCGGCGGACAACAACGTCTGCTCGACACCGGCGGCCAACTAGCCCGGTTCAACAAGCGGTTCCAAGGTTTCGGCATCAAACCCTGAGTCGGGCGGCAAAGTCCCGTCCGCTTTGGCGTGACGCCCTCTTGATCCAACCCTCTTCGGCACTATGTATTTCTTGTGCGGTCGCCGATTTCGGGATTGCACGTGAACTGATCCGGCATTCGGCGTTACTAGCGGATGCCGGCCCCATGTTGCTCGAAGGAGGATGTGGTCATGGAGCGTTTCGATTTTTCCCCGTTGTTTCGTTCGACGATCGGCTTTGACCGGTTGACCCGCCTGGTCGATGCCGCGAACCGCGTCGACAGCGCCGCTCTCGCATACCCGCCCTACAACATCGAAAAGACTGGCGAGGACGCCTATCGCCTGACGATGGCGGTGGCAGGATTTTCGCCGGAAGAGGTCGATGTCACCGTGCACGAGAATACGCTGCTGGTGACCGGGAAGGCGAAGAAGGAAGAGGAGGAGGGCCGCTATTTGCACCGCGGCATCGCGCGTCGGGCGTTCGAACGCCGTTTCAGCCTAGCCGACCATATCAAGGTTGTCGGCGCCAGTCTCGACAATGGCATGCTGCATGTCGACCTCGTCCTTGAGGTTCCCGAGGCAGCGAAGCCGCGCAAGATCGAGATCTCCCGCGGTCAGCCCCACAGCCAACCGCAGGTGGTCGAGCAGAAGCAGGCCGCCTAAGCGACGCTTCCAGCGCGAACGCTATGGACGACGAGCGCCCCCGGTTTCCGGGGGCGTTTTCGCGTCGAGCGGCCGACACCTAATCAAATCCAGCCGCGCCATTTGAACCAAACCAGCGGCAGGACCGCGCTGAGCGCGATCATGGCGAGCCCATAGGGATATCCCCAGGACCAGTCCAATTCCGGCATGCCCTTAAAGTTCATGCCATAGAGGCTGGCGATCAGGGTCGGCGGAATGCCAACCACCGAGACGATCGTCAGCACCTTGATGATGTTGTTCTGCTCGACATTGATCAGGCCGAGCGTCGCATCGAGCAGCAGCTGGACCTTGTTGACGATGTGCGCATCGTAATCGCTCAGCGACAACACGTCCTGGCGCACCGTTTCGAGCCGCGGCTTAATTTCGGGCGGCAGCCAATCGGCGGCGAGGCTCGAAACATAGGGGACGATGCGGCCGATGCCGTGCAGGCTGTCGCGGATCTTGGAGGCGAGATCGCCGCTGTGGCCGACGCGGCGCAGGATGACCCGGAGGTCGGCGCTTTCCCGGGCCGGCGGCCGCCGCGCCGCAAGCTCCGTGACAGGGCTGCGGAACAGTCGGTGCGACAGCTCGTCGAGTTCGGCGGCGATGAGTTCGAGAATGTCGGCGAGCCGGTCGGCGATCGCGTCCATCAGCCCGGCGAAGACGGCGGCGCTTGTCAACGGGTCGGTCTCGTCCGCCAGATCGCGGTTGGCGAACATGTTGAACGACGTCAGCTCTTCGAACCGCACCGTGACCAATCGCTCGCGCGTCAGCACGAAGCCGACCGGCGTTGTCAGCGGCTGGTTCGAGTCAGCGCGATACACCAGCGGCGCGCTCAGATAAATGGCGCCGTTCTGATTGCGCAACCGGCTCGAGCTTTCGATCTCGCTCAGATCCTCGATGCTCGGCACATGCAGGCCGGTGGTTCGCGTGACAAACGCGACCTCGTCGGCGTCCGGCCTGAGCAGGTCGATCCACGCGACATTCTCTGGCAGGCTGGCGCCGGCAAGATCGGCCTGTCGTTCGCCGCTTTTCGAGCGGCTGTGATAAAGCGTCAGCATCGGCCCGAGATTACAGACTCCGCGGCACCGGCGCAGGGTCTTTCACAACCCGCCTTGGGTGACGACGAAATCGACGATGGCGGCGACGCCGCTGCCGGATTTGAGGTTGGTGAAGACAAACGGGCGCTCGCCGCGCACTCGACGCGCGTCACGCTCCATGATGTCGAGGTTGGCGCCAACGAGCGGGGCGAGGTCGGTTTTGTTGATGACCAAAAGGTCGGAGCGGGTGATACCGGGCCCGCCCTTGCGCGGGATCTTGTCGCCGGCGGCAACGTCGATGACGTAGATCGTCAGGTCGGCCAGCTCAGGCGAAAAAGTAGCGGCG
>DATKHX010000207.1:0-3502 GCA_035510075.1 Allostellaceae bacterium | reverse complement strand
GCATCCGGAGGGGCATCGACGAAGGCGATGTGCCGGAAGACACCAACGTCGACGCAATCTCCGCGTTCTACAGCGCGTTGTTGCGCGGCATGGCGGTCCAGGCGCGCGACGGGGCATCCCGCGAGCGTCTCCTGGAGATCGCTCGGCGTCACCGGCTTCGGCCTGATCTTCACACCGGCTTTCTACACTCTCGTGCAGCGGATCGGCCTCCCCCACGGTCGAGCCACGACCGCTCACCGCCCGCTAGAGAGGAGCCACAAAGGCTCGGGCCCTGCAACGGCGGCGGCGCGTTCGCAAGCGGTCATTAGGCCCTGTTGACACAAAGTCTTCCGAAACGGCAATGCTCGTGAGCGACGCATCGTTCGAGGTGCGGTCGGAGTTTCCGGTAGCATTCCATGGCACGGCGTCGCTGCGCCTCGGACAGCTCGCTGGCGCTCGTGCCTGTGGCGGATTCGGCTGAAGCAGTTGCCGCAGCCGACCCGACGCCAGATAATCTTCAGAATTTTACGCCCCTTTGGTCCGCCGCCGCGCTTGGGGCGAGGGAGTTCGGCCGCAAACGGCTCGCGGCATGGGGCGCTTCGGCGTGGTAGGAAGCCGGCGGCTAGCGGCGATCGTCAGCCCCGCCGCTTGGACGCCGCCACGGCGAACCCCGCGACCCCCAGCAGCAGCGCCAAGCCGCCAGGCTCGGGAATGGCCGCAACCGCAGCACCGCTGACGCCCGCCTCGGCAAATGGAGTGTCGGTCACGGTCAGCGACGGTGTGGCGTATCCGAGCGCGAAGGTGCCGACCGGCAACGAGGTGAAATCGATGTTGATCAGGTCGTTGCCGGCAAAGTCCGTGGTCGTCGTCAAAGGGATTTGATACAGGGAAAAGTTGTCGATCGGGTTGGCGGTCGAGCTGTAAGTCGCCGGAAACAGCGAATAGTCAGCCGACTGAAGATCCAAAAAGCTCACAACATCGCCATCGAGCAGGCCGAGCGTCCCATAGACCTCGCCATGGGTCATCGAGGTTTCAGCGCTGAGGCTGCCGACCGTGACGGCGGTCGAGGAGGAGCTGGTGCCCGGCACATGAAGCTGGGCACTCGAAACCGGGTTCGCGGCCAAGGCGTTTGTTGGATTGTTGGGCACAGCGAGGATCAACAACAGCGCCGACGTACCGACCGGACCCGACGAGGTTTGGAAAAGATCGAGCGAGTTCATCCCGACGGCATTGACTGAGCCTCCGACGATCGGACAGCCACCCTCGGCGCATGCGGCCCCGAAACCCGGCCCGACGACAATCTCGGCCGATGCGCTGGCGCCTCCCAGTGTCGCTCCGACCATCAACGCTGCGACAGCGTAGATCTTGCCCATCGTCATTCGCTCCTCTGATCTGCGCGTCTATCGGTCGCCGATTTCGGCGACGCGACAGGCGGGACGCCTTGTCCCCCAAAGCCGAAAGAACATCGCTCGGATACAATCCCCAACCAGCGGAGCGTCGCGCGGTCGGGTCAGCATAGACAACGATGGACGAACCGCAATCTCTCCGCCGACGAGAAGGTAAATCGCGCAAGAGCCGAGCGTGACGGCGCGCGCCTGGCCCGCCCTCAGGGTGGCGGGTAAGGCGGCAGCGGATCCACTCGACTGAAATCAAGGACTCACCGCCGAGCGCGGTTGAAACCCGTCGGCAGATCATCGTTAAATAGATCGCTGAGAGGAAAGTAAAAATATCCGATCGCGGAACAGGAGGAACGTCGTGACCCACAGCTACACCATGGCCGGCGCGACGGCCCACGATTATCGGCTGGCAAAAGTGCTGGGCGTGCTCGCGGTCACCGCCTCGGCGGTTGCCGCCGAATACGGCGCCGGCATCAACTTTGTTTCGACGCAGAGCCTCAGCGTGTATCCGGGAGTCCACGGCCTCGTACCGTTGGCGATGTTCGTCACCGGCATATTGATGCTGCCAAAAACCTATCTCTACGTGATGTTTTCGCGGGTCATGCCGCGCGCCGGCTCGAAATATGTGTGGATCGCGCGCAGCCTCGGCGTGCCGGCGGGGTTTTTGATCACCTTTGTGTGGTGGGCGACGGGGCCGGCGGGGGCCGGGGTCCTGGCCTTTGCCTTCGGCTCCTTTCTCGGGCAGGCCGTGATTACCTTCAGCCCGGGCCTCGGCGCGGCGATGCTGACGCCGATCGGCCATCTCGTCTGCGGTCTCGCCGCAATCTGGATCACCTATGGCGTCAACGCCGCCGGGGTCCATCGCTATGGGCTGTTCGTCACCGTTTTGATGTTCGTGATCGTGGCGGTGGCATTGGTGATCTGCGCCATCGGATTTTCGACCTCGCAGGCGGATTTCGTGGCGGCGGCGAGCGCCGTGGCGAAGGTCCCGCTGCCGGCGCCGGTGGTGGCGCCCCCGGACAGCGTCCTCGATTTCGTCTCGGTCTGCTCGTTGTTCGTCTTTGCCTATGCGGGCCTCGGCTCCGGCCCGGCGCTCGGCGGCGAGGTCGACAACCCGCACCGCAAGTTGCCGCTCGGCATCATCTACGGGTTCATCGTGGCGCTGGTGCTGTTTACGGCAGTGGCGGCGGCCTTGTTTCACGCGGCCCCGTGGTGGGCGATCAGCGGGCTGATCAAGGCCGGAAAATCGGCCTATGCGACCGCCCCCGGGCTGGTCGGACTGGTTGCCCCCGGCTGGGTCAGCGGGCTGCTGAACCTCGCGGTCGCGCTGATCGTCGGCAAGACTTTGGCGCCGGGCTTTATGGTGGCGTCGCGTTTTGCTTTTGCCTATGGCCAGGACCGGATGCTGCCGGCGGTGTTCGCCGAAACCTCGAAGCGCAAGGTGCCGCTCGCCGGCCTCGTTCTGCACGCTGTCCTCAGCACCGCCTTTTTGGTGCAGGCGGTGTATGTCGGCTGGGCGATGGGGGTTGCGGTACGATCGATCGCCGTGCTGCTGGTATGGCTGGCGCTCGCGATCGGCGTGCTGAACTTGAAATTGCATCCGCGATGGCGCGAGGCGGAATGGGCAGCACCTATCCTCAACCAGCCCTTGGCGACATTTACCGCAGCCGTGTCGATTATCATCGCGGTGCCGCTGATCGCCTCGATCGCGATCGTCCCGCACACCGCACTGATCTTCCAGCCGCTGTTCCAGGGTGCGGTGGTGCTGCTGATCGGGCTTGTCTGCCTCGGCCTCGCCGGCGGGTATGCGAAAGCGCGCGGCGACAGCTTCGGCGCGATCGCGATGCGCGTCCCGGTCGAGTGACCAAGGAGCCGCCGGCCGGCGTCGCCCCGTTGCCGATGGTTTCGGATCGTCTTCGAAGAAGGTGAACAGCGGGGTCCCCGCGCCTGGCGCCGCTCCCCGGTCCCGCGCCGTCGGGAACCCGGTCTTTGTGGCCGAGGCCGGCCGTGCAGAACTGTCACCAGCCGGGCCGGGCCCCGCTCCAGGCTTTCCCTAATCTGGTGACGAACAGCTTTGACGACTCGACGGCGAGCTTGACGCCGAGCTCGGAGACTTTGGCTGTGCT
>DATKHX010000206.1:0-25644 GCA_035510075.1 Allostellaceae bacterium | reverse complement strand
CCTTGCCGGCCGCGGTGGTCGCCACCGGCAGCCCGGCAGCTTCGGCAAGCTCGCGCAACCGGTCATAGGCCTGCGCAATGCGGACGCCATTGCCGGCGACGATGACAGGCCGCTCGGCCTCGAGAATACGCTCGACAGCGGCGGCAACTTGCGCCGCGTCGGCGGGCGGCGCCGGCGGCGGCAGGTAGTAGCGGGTCGGGTACAGCATCGGCTGAGAATCCGGTGCCACCGAGCCGGCCAAGGAATCATGGCTGTAGAGCACCGTGACGGGGCCTGGCTGGCCGGCCAGCGCATGTTTGATGCCGAGCTGGGTCGCCTGTACCGCGGCGACCGGGTCGTGCGCCTGCATGACGTGCTTGGTGACCCCGCCAAAGGCGCGGCGCGCATCCCAACTGCCCCAGTCGCCGGTCCCCTGCTGGTAGGGCGCGTGCAACGGAAACCGCGGGGCGTCGCTGAAATCGGTCAAGAGCAGCATCGGCGAGCTCGACAAATAGGCTTCGATCGTGCCGATCAGCCCGTTGCCGAGCACCCACGGTCCCTGGCCCAGCAGCACCCCGGGGCGCCGCGTCAGTCGCCCGTAGACCTCGGCCATGACCCCGCCCAGTGACTCCTCGCGCACCAGCACGGTGCGGATCGAATTCTGGTATTGGCTGAGGCCCGAGACGATGCGGCCGGTATGGCCGCCCGATATGCCAAAGACCATCTCGATCCCGGCCTCTTCGAGCACCCGCGCGACAAGCGCGTTCGCGGGGGTCTCTTCGGTCAGCATCGGCTCGATCGGCATGTCTTTTCCTCCCTCGTCTATGCGGCGGCCGCGCGAGCTTGCCTCCTCGTCGACCGGAAGACAATCTCTCGGGCGATAAAGAAGGAACGACAGATGCAATCGAGCCTGATCGCGCGCGCTCTTCACCCGGCGGGCGACGACGTCCGCGCGGGCTCGACGACGACCTGGCATTGGTGCGGCGGGCCGAGAACGACAAGGTGCGGTCTAGCCATCGTCGATCGCGGCGCGCTGGCGACGGCAATCGATGTCCGCAACATGGTCAAGCAGCTCTCCCGTGCCGAGGCAAGGTGAACTGAAGCACGGCTCCCTGGGGAGCGTTTGGTGTAGCCCACACGCGCCCGCCATGCGCCTCGATGATCGAACGGCAGATCGCCAGCCCCATGCCCATACCATCCGGTTTGGTCGTGTAGAATGTGTCGAAAAGCCGGCCCAGACTCTCCGGCGTCAGTCCCGGGCCCCAATCCTGCACGGCGATGCGCACGCCGTCGGCTTCGTCTTCCTCGGTGCTGATCAGCAAGTCGCGCGACCCCTCGTCCGATCCGCTCATCGCCTCGACGGCGTTGAGAATCAGGTTGAGCACCACTTGCTGAAGCTGGATCCGATCTCCCGGAACGAGCGGCAGGCCGTCCGCCAGCTGTGTCTGCAGCGACGTCCCGCTTCTATGCAGTTCGCTGTGCGTCAGCGCGATGACTTCGCGGATCACCTCATTGATGTCCAGCTGGTCCCTGCGCGGCGGCACCTTCCTGACGAGCGCACGCATCCGGCTGACGACGTCGCCGGCTCGTCTCCCCGCCTTGACGATCCGGTCAAGCGCCTGCCGAACCTCCTCCGGATCGGATGGCTGCATATTGAGCCAGCGCAAAGCGGCCTGTGCGTTGGTGACCACCGCGGCGATCGGCTGATTGACCTCATGGGCGATCGAGGCCGTCAGCTGCCCCATCGTCGTGATGCGATTGGCGTGCGCGAGCGCCTGTCGTTCTTCCTCCGCCCGCCTGCGTTCGGTCACATCCATCAGAGTCCCGACGAATTCGACCAGATCGCCGGAGGGGCCGAGAACAGGGTGGCCAATGACGTGGATCTCTCTGATCTCGCCGCCCGGATGCACAATCCGATAGCTATGGTCGATATCTACCTTGCCCCGGATTGCCGTCCTGAAATTTTCTCTAGTTCTGGCCCGGTCATCGGGATGTATGCGTCGCTCGAATTTTTCAAATCGCGGTGGCCCTTCTGCGGGATCGAAGCCAGTTATATGGAATATTTCTTCGGACCAGTAGGTATGTTTGCCGCTCGCCGGGACACATGCCCAACTGCCCGTGTGGCTAAGCCTTTGCGCTTCCGTCAAATAGGCTTCGCTGCGTTGCAACTCGGCGGTCCGTTCCGCCACCTTGGTCTCGAGTTCGTCGCGGGCGATACGTAGCTGTTGCTCGCTCTCGCGTATCGCTTCCTCGGCGCGGCGGTGAGCGTCGAGGAGGCGTGCCGTCCGGAATGCTGTCGCGGCTTGGTTCGCCGCCACCGAGAGCAGCAGCTGGTCGATTTCGCTGGGAAAGTCGGCCCGATCGCACGCCGCCGCAACCAGACCACCCGCCGCATCGACGCCGACGGGAATGACGATGCCTCGGCACCTCTGCGCAGCGCTGCCAATGTCGCGAACAACCTCCCTGCGCGATAGACAGCCGTTGACGGAGAGATATTGCTGCAGCCATTCCGGAAATGCCTGCCATGCGCTTCCCCGCGCGATTTCGACCGCCGCACCCCCGTTTGGGTCGCACAAGCGCACGAAAGCGAAGTCGAGGTACAGCGAATTGACCAACACGTCGGCGAGCCCGGCGGCGATGGCGGGCGGCTCTCTGCCGACCCACACCGCCGGGACGGTAGAGAGTGCCACGAGGTCCCGAAGGGCTGTTCGCAGCCGCAAGGCGTCAGCCTCGAAACCCATCGGCACTGGCCGTGATCATTGTGCTCGTGCGTACCGGCGTCTCTCCCGGATTTCGAGGAGGAACTGGTCAGGCGGAACAAAGTATGGATTTTCCTGCAGTACCCCCCCGATAATCACGACCGGGTGAGTCCGCATCATGTCCATCACCATGCCGGCACTGAACTTCGACAGATCGTAGGTGCAAATCACCGGATCGTCGTATTTCGGAACCACGTAATTGACGCGTGTCTCGTATTCCAACCAGCTATCTACGCCCGCTTTGTCGACCAGCGCCGCCTCCACACGCGACACGAACCGGGTGAGCGGATAACCGGCCGCCGCCCCCGATTGGAGCACCTCTTCGAGCAAGCCCAGCATCGCGTCCTGGTCAAAGCGATCGTTGCGCAGGTAAGCGTCTTGCCAGCGCCGCAGCTCGAGCTGGCCGGTACCCATTGCCTGCTCCACGTCGATGCCGGCTCCAACGAGCCGCTTGAGATGGTCTTCCCATAGCTCGGGGTCGACGATATGGAAGGCTTTGTCCCCTCGCTCGAAGCCGTCTTTGATGAACGAGCGAAGCACCCTGTGCTGCTCGTCGAAGTCGTTGAAGAAAGCGCAGATGTGACGGTGCTGGCCGAGACTGCCCCCGGCACATCGCACGGAATCGCCGTTCGTTCCCATATTTCACCTCCCGCCGCTACGGGCGTTTGTCAGAGCCGCGCGGATGCAAGCGAGCAAGTCATTATCGTCAAAAGGCTTGCTTAGATAACCGATCACCCCGGCAGCGAGCGCACGCTCCCGAACGCCGTCGTCGGGGTAAGCCGTAATCAGGACGGTCGGAATGACCTTCCCCGAAGCCGACAGGTGGCGATGTAGATCGAGCCCGGTCATCCCGGGCATTTGCACGTCCGCGATCAGACAGGAGGTGCGGCGGACAAGGGGCGAGCGCAAAAACTCGTCCGCAGACGCGGCGGCCTCGACCCTATACCCCAACGACTTCATGAGACCCTTGACCGCCTCGCGTATCGACTCGTCATCGTCGACGATCGAAATCAGGGGCTTTCTTTTGGGCACACGAACTCCCGCACCTGGGCTTGTAAGATGATTGACGCGCCGCGATCCGGGACCCTCGAGCGCGGAATAACACTCATCCTGCGTCAGAAGGATGAGACAAACGCAATAGAGCGGCGATTATACTTTGGTATAGACCGAGCGGCTGCGAGGGTTATTTTGCTTTTTTCCGGCATCTCGCCCTGCATCGGGCCGGCACTGGAGATGTCATCGTTGCCGCACCGCGTGGCGGTCGACTCGCCCGATGCCGGCGGGTCGCGACCCGCGCTCAGGGGTCCTCGGACACGGCCTCCTGTAGATAGCGCTTCCCTCGCCGAACCGACGATTTTAAGATGCCTCGAGCGCGAGATGGGCACCATCCCGTTGGTTGAAGCGCCTCTATCGCAGCGAGCGCTAGCGATGACCGAACAGCCGACCATCATCATCGTCGATGACGACCCGGGGATCCGCGAGGCGCTCGGCAGCCTGATCCGATCCGTCGGCATGCAAGCCAAGGCCCTGACCTCGGTTCCCGAATTCCTGAACGAAGGGCGTCCCGAGGGACCCACTTGCCTGGTGCTCGATGTCAGGCTGCCCGGCCGAAGCGGTCTCGATTTTCAGCGAGAGCTGGCGGCTGCAAACATTCACGTTCCGATCATCTTCATCACCGGGTACGGTGACATCCCGATGTCCGTCCAGGCGATAAAGGGGGGAGCGATCGAGTTCCTGACCAAGCCATTCCGCGATCAAGACCTGTTGGACGCGATCCAGCAGGGCCTCGGGCGCGATCGCGCGTGGCTGGAGAACGAAAAAGCAACTGCCGTGCTGCGGGCGTGCTTCGAGACCCTCACCCCCCGCGAGCGTGAGGTGATGGCCTTGGTGGTCGCTGGCCGCCTCAACAAGCAGATCGCGTACGATATCGGGATCAGCGAGATCACCGTAAAAGTCCATCGTGGCCAGGTTATGCGAAAGATGAAGGCCGCGTCTCTGCCTGACTTGGCCCGGATGGCCGACAAACTGAACTTTACGGAAAAGTCTGCGACCCGGTAGAGCCGCGCATAAGCCCGGCCTGACCCTTGGGTGGTTCTTCCGCTTCTTTCGTCCGATTTTTGCGTCTGTTGGACGTCGCTGTCTTCCGGGTGTTTATCCCACGGGTCGGTTTGCTTCCCCGATAGCGGCCCACCTTAAGCGCCGCCTCACTAAGGCTTTTTTAGACTGTTCTAAACTAAAGTGTAATAAGAATTATTCTCAGACGGCATCGATGCAGCCGCAGGTGCAATAGCACGACCTGAAGCGCCTTGTTAGCTCCAATCCGCGGTTTTATTCCTTCTAGCGGAGAGCAGCTCATGGAGCGGGTTAGGGCAATTCATCGGGACAATCCGTCGACAGCCGGGGACGGGGCGAGCTCGACAGCAGCCGAAGCGATGCTCGAATTCGGTCGTTTCCGCGTGCTGTTGCGCCAGCGGAGATTGGTCACCGACGGCGTGCCGATAGAGTTGGGGACGCGGGCCTTCGATCTCCTCCTGGTCTTGCTGGAAGCCGACGGATCGCTCGTCACCAAAGAGGAGCTCATGAGCCGCGTGTGGCCCGGCATCGTCGTCGCGGAGGAGAACTTGAAAGTCCAGATCTTCACGTTGCGCAAGGCTCTCGGCGAAGACCGCGATTTTATCCGCACGGAAGTCGGCCGCGGGTACCGCTTCACTGCCAGAGTTTGCTCGGCCGTCTCGCGGGGTGCTTGTCGGCGGCCGGAGCGACGGGCACGCCGGTCAACCCACCAAATCGTTCGCCAACGGACTTCTCGAAGACAGCTGCACGGTTGGTGTGTTCCGCGGTCGCTCCGGCCGTCGCTTTGATACGGTCCGCATCGAGGCCCGGTGTCCTGACCGGAACGGATGAGCTCAGCCGTGCGAAAAAGGAGAAGAAGCGCGACACCACGCTCTTTTCCAGGGATCTGCAACCCTCGACATGATCTGGCGCCTTTTCGACGGCTCGGCGGCTCCAGCCCAGTCTAATCGGCCTGGATCCGGCCCGCCCGCAGACCTAACGGGCTGATATCGAAGATGGCGTGCCGCTGAGAGAGCCGGCGCGTCAGAAAATCCCGCCTTTGCTCTCACCGGGGCCCCGGCAGCACGGCCATCATCCTCGGTAGCGGGCTGCCACTTCTCGGCCCGCCCGGCACCCGTCTTCTGGAGATGGGTCCGATTTAGCGGGTTTCGCCGAGTTGGAATTACAGCGGCGAAACAATGGGATCGACACCTGCTTTGGCGTAACAGAGATTCACAACTCTTAATTTCTCGCGGTCGCCAAACGCCGCTAAGTATCTCCGCACCAAAGCAGCCAAAAGGCCGGTGACATCCTCGTCTTCCGATCCCAGCTCGAATGCGCTCGGGGGTCGGCCACATCAAACATATGGAAACATACATGAGTACCGCCACGACCAAGCGCGGCACGCAAATCCGGCCAGCACGGTCTTAGGCACCTACGGCGGTGACGACCGAGGTGTCGGGCTCACACTTTGCGAAGCGCATCGGGCAGGCCGTCTTGAGAATGTATAGCGATGTCCCTCACGGCTTGGCCGACTAGCATTCCCGACCAGCTCGATGCCGATTTGCGGGACGTTTGGAATTTCCTGCTGGGCCATCCAACAACTCGGAGCGGGGTCCGGCCCTCATGTGATTTCACCTTGGGAGAGAACCTTGGCGTTGGGTGATTATGCCGCGAATCGTACGGCAGTGCTGCTTGTCGATCCGTACAACGACTTGCTGAGCGACGGGGGCAAGCTGTGGCTCAAAGCCAAGGCAGTCGCCGAGGCCGTGGGCCTGCTGCGGCATCTGCGCGCGCTCCTCGAAGCAGCGCGGCGCGCCGGCGCGGTGGTGGTCTATGTGCCGCATCGGCGATGGCGCGAAGGCGACTTTGACGGATGGCGTCATCCTGGCCCGTGCCAAACCTCGACCGATCGCGAAGCCATCTTCGGGGAGGGCATGTGGGGCGGCGACTGGCACCCCGAGCTCGTGCCCGAGCCCGGCGACGTAGTAATACAGCAGCACTGGGGCCAGAATGGATTTGCCAATACCGACCTCGACATGCAGCTGAAGCAACGCGGCATCGAAAAGATCATCGTGGTCGGAATGGTGGCGAACACCTGCGTCGAAGCGACCGCCCGTTACGGCGCTGAACTCGGCTATCACGTGACTTTGGCGCGGGACGCGACGGCAGCGTTCAGCTCCGAGGCGATGCACGCGGCGCACGAAATCAACGGGCCGACCTTCGCGCATGCCATCCTGACGACCGCCGCGGTGATTTCGGCGTTGGCAAAGGAATGAACCGCGGTCCCATCCCGATTTACGCTAATTCCTGCAACAGGCGCACGGCCTCGCGCAGGTCCGCGGTCTCGAAACCTTCGGTAAAGCGGCCGTAAACCGAGCGCAGCAGCTCGCAGCCCTCCGCGGCTCGATGTTTATCTCGCAAGAATCGCGCGAGGCTGGTAGCTGCTCGCAACTCCCACGAGAGCGCCTGCTGTCGGCCAGCGCAGTCGAGCGCCCGCAGAAAATGTTGTTCGGCAACGGGGTCGGCCGCGCTCTCCAATAAGACGAGTTCGCCCTTGATGCGCAGCAGCTCGGCCACGTACCAGCGTTCGTCGCGCGCTTCGCAGCGGGCGAGTGTCTCTTCGATGGTTTGGAGCCCCAGCGCGATCTCACCGGCCTTGCCGAGGCAAACCGCCAGCTCGCCGAGCAAGAGGAGAAAGCGCGGCAGAAACCGCGCCTCGCCGGCCTCTTCGAGCCCGCCGCGCAAGGTCCGCAACCCACCCGCGATGTCGCCGCGCTTGGCCATCACCAAGCCGTTGAAGCAGCCGGCCCAAGCATTCCAGACACGTGGTCCGTGCCGGCCCGTGTGTTCGAGCAGCATCGCGCCATACCGCTCGGCAGTATCGAGATCGCCTGAGAGGAAGGTGATCGGGCATGCTCCCTGGCCGAGGACGCTACAGAACGACAAGGCATTCGTGATGGCGCGCCCTTCCTCGACATTGTGCTCGACGACGCGCACGGCCTGATCGGCAAATCCTTGCAGCCATAGGATGCGGGCCTGGAAATAGTGGGCGGTGACCTGCTGATCGAATTGAAAGCGGACGATCTGCGGTTGCTGCGCCAAGGCGGCGTGGGTTGCGAGCATGCGCTCGATGTGGTGGCGGGCGTTTTTTTGGTCGCCGAAATAATGCAGCGCGGTGGCGAGCATGCGGTCGGCCATCATCAAATCGATCGCATCGGAGGAGTTTTCCACCAGGCGGGCGAAACGCCGGGCGTAATTGAGCGCGGTGCGAAGCTCCCCGATGTTGAATTGATCGATGCACAATCCCCACAGGGCGCGCAGGCGGTAGCCGTTGTCGTCGAGCTTTTCAGCCAGCTCGAGCGTGGCGGACCACGCGGCGCTGGTCTCGCGGGCGCGACCGACGCCGTACATCAGCGACCAGCCGAGCGCTGCGAAAAGCTGCATGCGCGGGCGCGCGGTCGCCGCCTCGTCGCCTGTAAGGGCGGCAAGCGCCCGCTCGACCCGCTCGCGGCACTCGCCCAACAGGGACAGGTGGACCCATAGCGGCACAACGGCGCTGGTCAACGCCACGCCGATCTGCGGGTCACCGTCTGGCGAAAATGCCCAATCGAGGCTGGCGCGCGCATTGTCGAGATGCCGGCCATATCGGGCCAGCCACTCGGCTTGCGGCCGCAACTCGCTCTCGGCTTCGGCGGGTGCGAACACGGCGCGATAATATTCCGCGTGTCGGCGGGCGATTTGTTGGAGTTCGCCCGAGCGTCTCAGCTTCTCCACGGCGTAGAGGCGGGTGCTGTCGAGCAGGCGATATTGCGCGACTTCGCCGCGAAGATCGGCGGCGACCAGCGATTTGCCGACGAGGTTCGCGATGTGGTCGACAATCTCGGGCGAGCCAGGATCGGCGGCGACGGCGACCGCAGCTTCAAGCGGGAAATCGCCGGCAAACACGCTGAGCCGGCGCAGGACCGCGCGCTCTTCTTCCGGAAGCAGCTGGTAGCTCCAGTCGAGTGCCGCACCGAGCGTCTGGTGCCGGGGCAGAGCGGTTCGCCGGCCGGTGGTCAGAAGCCGGAAGCGATCGTCGAGATGCGCCGCCAGGTCACGCAGGCCGAACTCCCCGACACGTGCCGCCGCCAGCTCGAGCGCCAGCGGGATGCCGTCGAGCCGGCGACAAATTTCCAGCACCGCCGGGACATCGGCATCGGCGAGGCCGAACCCGTCCACGGCCGCCATGGCGCGCTCGTTGAAGAGCTGGACAGCGGAATAGCGCAGCGCATCCTCCGCAAGGAGATCGACCGAATCCAAGGGGAGCTGCAACGCGGGCAGGCGGTGCAGCGACTCACCCTCGGCCCGCAAGGGTTCGCGGCTCGTTGTCAAAATGCCGACCCCCGGCGCCACCCTCAAAATCGCCTCGGCCAGTGCCGCCGCCGCCCCGATCACATGCTCGCAGTTGTCGAGCACGATCAATGCAGCCTTGTCGCGCAACCACGCCGACAATCCCGGCAAGGGATCAGCGCCCGAAGGGCGGACTCCAAGCGCTGCACCGAGGGCGCTCGCCACCAGGTCGGGATCGGCCAGGGAGGCCAGCCCGACGAACCAGGCCCCGTCCCTATATGAGGCCCGCACGGCGTCGGCGATCGCGATCGCGACCGTGGTTTTGCCGATCCCGCCGGGACCGACGATGGTCAGAAAGCGGCGCCGGGCCAGCTGCGTCCCGAGCGCCGCGATGACATCGTCGCGGCCGATGATGCGTGTCAGCGGCGCGGGCAGATTGTTGCTTTCGGGCGCCTCGTTCGGCGAAGGAGTTGCCGGGCGCGCTCGCTCGCGCGTCACAGGTGCGACAAAGCCGTAGCCGCGGCCCGGAATGTTGGCGACGTAGCGCCTGCCCGCGCGGCTATCCCCGAGCGCTTTGCGCAGCGCCGCGACATGGACCCGCAACGCGCCCTCGTCGACGACCGTATCGGGCCATGTACGGGCGATGAGCAGCTCCTTTGGGAGCGTCTCGCCGGCGCGTTCGACCAGTGCGACCAGAATGTCGAGCGCACGGCTGCCGATCCGCAACGGCTTCCCGTCGTCGAGCAGCGTCCGCTGCGCAGGGATCAGCCGGAACGATCCAAAGACGAAGGTCTCGTCATCCTCCACGGGGAACCGTCCTGAGGTGCGGCCCAATTCAGACAGACCCCGGAAAGTTTGGCAACGCGATAGGGGCCCGCTGAGCTCCTGCTCACGCGATGGTGCGCTCGGCCACATTCAGGCGATGGGGCCGGCCGGGCCGGCTGTCCGGCGCGCGAACATCCGATGGCGGCTCACGCTAGTGGAGCAATTCCGACAAATCACAGCCAAAACTTCGTCACACCGGCCCACGGGGCCGGATATTGGCCGGCCCGAGGACAGGCTCCGGCCGGGATCCATGGCGCCATGGATCCCAGCCTTCGCGGAAGACGATGGAAGGGCGCCGCCGGTGACAAGCGTCAGGCGCGCACCAGTAGTTGGCCCGCCGGTCTGTCTGACCGCCGGCGACCAAGGCTGTAAACTTCCAAGCTGGGAACCTCGCAAGTGCTTTGCGCCTCGCCGGCGTCTATGCTTGCCCGTCGATTCGACTTCGATCGGCACTCTACCAGAGGAAAAGCACGCTGATGGATCGGCTGTGAACAAGACGAGCTGGATCATCTACCATCGGATGATTGCGCCCAACGGACTGGCGCCGACGACGATCGAGCTCGCCGGCGGGACCCAGCTGCTGGTGCCGCCCGATGGGATCGTCGAGATCCCGCACGCCCTGCAAATGCCGGGCGACTCGGGAGTTTTCGAGCCCGTCGAGCGCACCGTCGAGACCGGGTGGCTGCGCCAGCTGCTCGATCTCGGTTTTCGCCAATTGCCGCCGACCGGCGCGACCGTAGCGCGACCGACCGCCGGCCGCTATCCCGGCGAGATGTTTTTTGACGAAACCCTCGGCCGCCCCCTGTGGTGGTGGTCCGGCGCCTGGCGCGGCGCGGACGGCGCTAAAGCCTAGCGGAATTATTTGGCAGACGCAGCTTTTTTATACAATTGCATCGCAACTCAACGGTATTCGGGCGCAAGTGGGACCATTAGTGTAGCATAGCGTCGGCAGCCTTTACATTTTGGACCCGCCGATTTCGATTAAGTAACTGACAACATTTCTGTTTCATTATGGCACGGCGTTTGCCTGATGTGCGGAGGAATTCCGCGCAAGGTGAGGACCCCGCGGCTTGGGGAGCGTTGCGAAAAAGTCCGATGATGGCGACATTCAACGCTGCTCACCGAATCGGCTTCGCCGATATTCGAGGCTGGTTATACAGTGGAGGTCTACGGCGCCTCGGGGCGGCGGCATCTTGGCGATTTCGACCCTTGGGACGGCAGATAGCCAGGCGATCCCGATCCGGGGCGCTCCGTTCTCGATCTTGCCCTAGCGGAACGTGTGGTTGAGCTGCGGCGTAGTCCGGCGCACAAAGTTAGTACGGGTCGCGTGATCATTTCGCGGGCGCACAATAGGGCGATTTCGTCGTAATTTTCCTAAGCCACGTGAAGAGCCGCATCATGCGGCATCTGCCTTACGCGCGATCATCGGCTCGCCATTTCCTAAAGGACCGATCGCCCGCAGCAACCCCCTGGCTGCTGTAATCCCGCAAGTAAGTGCGGCCCGCAAGCGCCCGGCACCGCGCTCGGCGCCGCCGCGCGTAGTCACGGACTAGGGCTCGACGAAGACCGCGCCGTACATCCACGGATGTATGGTGCAGATATAGTAGTGGGTGCCGGGCTCGGTGAAAGTGATGGTCTTCGACTGACCCTTGGCGAGCAGGCCGGTGTCCCATTTGCCCGCGTCGGCCGCGGCCGCGGTCGCGGTGTGCGGCAGGTCGCCGAAATTCGCAAAGGTCACCGCGATGCCGGCCTTGACGCGCGTGCGCGCCGGGAAATAGGCGTATTCGGCGTTGAGGTCGGCGATCTTGACCGTTTTTACCCCATCGGCAATCGGCCCGCCGGGCCCGGCGGTGGTGGCGGGCGGCGGCGGCCACAACGGCGACAGCTGCCCCTTCAGCGAAAACGCCCACACCGCGTCGCCATTGGCGCTGCCTTGGATCGAATTGCCGCCGGTCACGATCGCGAGGTATTCGTCGCCATCGACCTGATAGGCGATCGCCGGCGCGTCGGCGCCAAAGCCGGTTTGAAATTTCCACAGCACTTCGCCGGTCTTGGCGTTGACGGCGACGAAATTGCCGTCGGGCTCGCCGCGCAGCAACAGGCCGCCGGCGGTCACCGTCGAGCCGCCCCCGCCCCCCATCCGATACGGCATCCGATGCTGCCAGGCGATCTTGTTGGTCTTGGCATCGATCGCCGTGAACGTCCCGGCGAGCGGGGCGCCGATCGGCGGCGCTTGCGTGCCGCCGACATAGCGCAGCCCCTTCTTGTAGGTGTCGCCATAGCGCACGAAGGTGCTCGGACGGATGGTTCCCGGCACATAGAAAAAGCCGGTGTCGGGGTCGTATGGCATCGGCGACCAGTTCGTCCCGCCCTGCCCGCCGGGTGCGATCAGCACCGGCGTCTCCCAGAACGCGGCAAATATGCAGCCGGCCTTGTCGTAGCCGGGCAGCGGCTTGGCGCAGGTCGGCACGGTGTTGTCGCCGGCGGGGAAGGGCTGCGTCTTGGCGGTGTGCTGCAGCGGCTCCTGAGGCACGGGCCGCTCCTCGATGCCGACGAGCGGCTTTCCGGTGGTCCGGTCGAGGATATAGACCCATCCAGTGCGCCCGGCCTCGGCGATGCCCTTGCGCGGCTGGCCATCGACGACGGTGTCGAACAGCACGACCGGGCTTGCCGCGTCATAGTCCCAGATGTCGTGATGCACCTCCTGGAAATGCCAGACGTATTCGCCGGTTTTGGCCTTCAGCGCCATGATCGACGAGCAGAAGAGATTGTCGCCCTCCCGCACCGCCCCGTTATAGTCGGGGCCGCAATTGCCGGTGGCGAAATAAATCAGGCCGAGCTCCGGGTCGAGCGCCGGGGTATTCCAGATCGGGGCGCCGCCGCGCATCGCCTGGTCGCTGCCTTTGGGCCAAGTGTCGCTGCCGACCTCGCCCGCCGCCGGGAGGGTGTAGGCGCGCCACAATATCTTTCCGGTCTTGGCGTCGAGTGCCGTCAACCGTCCGCGGGTGCCGAACTCGCCCCCCGAGATGCCGCTGTAAACGATGCCGTCGTAATAGAGCGGCGCGCTGGTGACGACGTAGCCGTTCTGCCACTGCTCGATCGGCGTCTTCCACACCTCCTTCCCGGTCTTGATGTCGAGTGCCGCGACATTGGTGTCGAGCTGGCCGAGAAACAGCATGCCCTCGCCCATCGCCAGCCCGCGGTTGAGCCAGCCGCAGCACACGGTCGTGATCTTCTGGTCGAGCCCCGACCGACGCTCCCACCGAATCTCGCCGGTCCGGGCGTCGAGCGCGAACACGTCGTCGTTGCCGGTCACGACGTACATGATGCCGTCCTTGACCAACGGCGTTTCTTCCGCCGAGTACTTGCCGCCGATGCCGGAGCTGTTGAGGCGGGTCATCCACGCGCCTTTGAGCTTTTTGACATTGTCGGTGTCGATCTGCTTTAGCGTGGAATAACGCTGGTTGGTCATGTTGCCGCCATTGGTCACCCAGTCATTGGCGACCGGGCTCGTCAGCAGCTTGTCGATCTCCGCGTCGGATGCGCAGACGCGAGCGGCGCCGGCCGCCAGGAGCAGGGCCGCCAAGCCCGAAGCCGAAATCCAGCTGTGAAGGCGCATTTGGTTCCCCCCAACGCGAATAGTCGATGTCTGGCACGCTCACCATCGCGTCCGGCGATTTTTCGCCCGTTCCGCATTGAACGCAACAAGGTTAAGAAGTGCGATCCGCGGTTGCTCAGTCCGGTCGTATCCGAGCCTGCGCCAGGATGTCGGCGGGAGTTACGCCGGCTGCCCGCATCGCGCGGATGGTCAGCGCGCGATCACGCTTGGCAAGCCGCCGGCCGGCGGCATCGGTCAGCAGCGGGTGGTGGCGGTAGCGCGGCGTCGCCAGCCTGAGCAGCGCCTGCAAAACCCGATGGATATGGGTCGCCGGCGCCAAATCCTCGCCGCGAGTGACGAGGGTGACGCCTTGGATCGCGTCGTCTACCGTAACCGCCAGGTGATAGCTGGCAGGCGTGTCCTTGCGGGCGAGCACGACATCGCCGAGCGACGCGGGGTCGGCGAGCACCCGACAGGGCTCGCCGCCGCCTTCCTCGACCCACTCGACCGGGCCGGTCAGCCCTAAAGCACAACCGAGGTCGAGGCGCAGCGCGTAATCGAGCCCGGCCCGCCGCTTTGCCTCGCGCGTTGCGGCGGTGAGCCGGCGGCAGATGCCGGGGTAAGGTGGCGCTGCGTCGCCCTGCGGCGCGCCGTCGGCCTGCGCGATCTCGGCCCGGATCTCGCGCCGCGTGCAAAAGCACTGGTAGATCACGCCCAATGCGTCGAGGCGGTCGAGGGCAGTGCGGTAATCGTCGAAATGCTCCGACTGCCGGCGCACCGGCCCGTCCCAGTCGAGCCCGAGCCACGCCAGGTCCTCGATGATCGCTGCGGCGTATTCCTCTCGGCAGCGCCCGCGGTCGATGTCTTCGAGACGCAGTAGAAATCGCCCGCCCGCCTCGCGCGCCGCCCGCCACCCTTCGAACGCCGACAGCACATGGCCGAGATGGAGATGCCCGGTCGGGCTCGGCGCGAACCGCGTGACGATCGTGCCGGCGCTCATGGCGGATGCCGGCACGGGTGACAGCGGGGGCGGCTTTCAGCTATGGCTATGCGATTGCGCCGGCTTTTTGAAAGATCGTAGGGATGTTGTCGAAACTGTCGGGACCGTCGAGACCGCCCGCCGCGGGCGGCAGGCCGAACCAGCTCGTCATCCTGCTGCACGGGTTGGGCGCCGACGGCAACGACCTGATCGGGCTGGCGCCTTATTGGGCGCCGCTGCTGCCGCAAGCCGAGTTCGTCTCGCCGAACGCCCCCTTCCGATGCGACATGGCGCCTAACGGGTATCAGTGGTTCAGCACGCAAGACCGCAGCCCGCCGGCGGTGCTCGCCGGGGTGCGCGCGGCAGCCCCGATGCTCGACGCCTTCATCGACGAGGCACTGGCCGATCGCGGGCTCGACGACGGCGATCTGGCGCTGGTCGGGTTCTCGCAAGGGACGATGATGTCGCTCTTTGTCGGGTTGCGGCGCAGCCGGGCCGCGGCCGGCATCCTGGGCTATTCGGGCCGGCTGCTCGCGCCCGAGCTGCTCGAAAGCGAGCTGCGGTCGCGGCCGCGCGTACTGCTGGTCCACGGCACCGAGGACCCGCTCGTCCCCTACGCCTCGCTCGCCGCCGCCGAGACCGCGCTGCGGGGCGCCGGCGTCCCGGTCGAAACCCTGACCTGTCCCGGGATCGGCCATTCGATCGACGAGGAAGGGCTGCGCCGCGGCGGGCAGTTTCTCAGGGATGTGCTGGCTGGAGCGACGTCTTGACGATGTCGTCCGGAGCCAGGAACGGCTCGATGACCGCCAGCATCTTGGGGGAATCCCACTCGGCCTCGCCCTCGACCCGTCCGAGCACACGGCCCTGCCGGTCGATCAGAAGGCTGGTCGGCAGCCCGTCGACCTTGAAGGCCTGGCCAACGGCATTTTTGGGATCGAGATAGGTCTTGAGCGCTTTGAGCCCGAGGTGGGCGACAAAAGGGGCAACCGCCTTGCTGCCGCCCATATCCTCCGATATCGCGAGCACCGTGATTTTGTCGCCGAGCCGGGTCTGCAGCCGGTCGAGCGACGGCATTTCGCGCCGGCACGGCGCGCACCAGGTTGCCCACAAATTGACGAGAACGAGTTTGCCCGCGAAATCCCCGAGGCTGACGGCTTTCCCGTCGGGGTCGGTAAAGCCGATTTGCGGCGCCGGCCGCGGCGGCGACGACGGCACGAACTGGCCGAGCGGAGCTTGGTCGGCAGCAGGCTCGGCCCGCGCGATCGGAACGGCGGCCGGCAGATACGGCAACAGGGCGAGCAGGGCGAGGGCCAACGGGGCGAGGGCCAATAGGGCGGCGCGGCCCGCTCTCATGATCTCTTCCTTTCATTGCGGCCAGGACGGCGCATGACCAGCGTCAAGAAACCCACCGGGGCAGAGGCCAACTCGCAATGGGGCGGACGCTTCGGCGGCGGCCCGGCGGAAATCATGCGCCGCATCAACGCGTCGATCGACTTCGACAAGCGCCTGTGGGCAGAGGACATCGCCGGGTCGAAGGCGCATTGCGCAATGCTGGTGGCGCGGAACATCCTGTCGCCCGAAGATGGCGCGGCGATCGCCGCCGGTCTAGATCAAATCAAGGCGGAGATCGAGGGCGGCGGTTTCGTTTTCAGCCACGCCCATGAAGACATCCACATGAATGTCGAGGCGCGGCTTGCCGAGCTGATCGGGCCAGTGGCCGGCCGCCTGCATACGGCGCGCTCGCGCAACGACCAGGTCGCCACCGACCTGCGGCTCTGGCTGCGCGCGGCGATCGATCGCATCGACGACGCGATGCAGGACTTGCAGCAGGCGCTGATCGATCGCGCCGAAAGCGAAGCCGGCACGGTAATGCCGGGCTTCACCCATCTGCAGATCGCGCAGCCGGTCACCTTGGGCCATCACCTGATGGCCTATGTCGAAATGATCGGGCGCGACCGCGAGCGGTTGGCCGACTGCCGGCGGCGGCTGAACGAGTCGCCGCTGGGGGCAGCAGCGCTCGCCGGGACCTCGTTCCCGATCGACCGGGAGATGACCGCCGCGGTGCTCGGTTTCGACCGGCCGATGGCGAACTCGCTCGACGCCGTCTCGGACCGCGACTTCGCGATCGAATTCCTAGCCGCCGCCGCACTCGCCGGCACCCACCTGTCGCGCTTTGCCGAAGAGATCGTGCTGTGGTGCAGCGACGGGTTTGGCTTTGTCGCGCTGAGCGACGCGTTCACTACCGGCAGCTCGGTCATGCCGCAAAAGCGCAACCCCGATGCCGCCGAGCTGGTGCGGGCCAAGACCGGCCGGCTCAATGGCTCGCTGATCGCGCTGTTGACGGTCATGAAGGGGTTGCCGCTCGCCTATGGCAAGGACATGCAGGAGGACAAAATCCCGCTGTTCGAAGCGGCGGACGCGCTCGAGCTGTGCCTTGCTGCAACCGCCGGGATGGTGCGCGACCTGCGGCCCGACCGTGAGCGCCTGCGCGCGGCCGCCGGGCGCGGCTTCGCCACCGCGACTGATCTCGCCGACTGGTTGGTGCGGGTTGCCGGCCTGCCGTTCCGGCGCGCCCACCACGCGACCGGGCAGATCGTCAAACGCGCCGAGACGCTGGGTAAGACGCTCGCCGAGTTGCCGCTCGCCGAATTGCGGGGGATCGAGCCGGCGATCACAGCCGAGGTGTATCAGGTGCTCGACGCCGCGCGCTCGGCCGCGAGCCGAACCAGCTACGGCGGCACCGCCCCCGACCGGGTGCGCGCCGCGCTCGCCGTCGCACGGCAAAGGTTTTTGCGGTGAGGGCGAAGGCTTCGCGATCGTCGAGTTGCGGTCGTCGGCATTGCGGCGGCCACACCCGGGCGCTACGAGCGTGCGGCGCCCTCGCGCTGCTGCTCGTAGCGCTCGGACTGGCGGATTGCGGGAAAAAAGGCCCGCCAGAGCCACCCCCCGGCGTTCCCAACGTCTATCCGCGCACCTATCCGCGTGAGTGAATTCTTCGACTATCGCGGCGGCGAGCTGCACGCCGAGGACATCCCGATCCGGCAGATCGCCGAGGCGGTCGGCACCCCGCTCTATCTTTATTCGGCCGCCGCGCTCGCCGCGCGCTATCGGTGCTTTGTCGACGCGTTCGCGCCGGAGCGGCCGCTCGTTTGCTATGCGGTCAAGGCGAATTCGAACCTCGCCGTGCTGCGCCTCTTCGCAAACCTCGGCGCCGGCGCCGATGTCGTCTCCGAGGGCGAGCTGCGTCGCGCGCTCGCCGCCGGTGTCCCGCCCGAGCGCATCGTCTTCTCCGGTGTCGGGAAGACAGCGCAGGAAATGGCGGCGGCCCTCGCTGCCGGCATCCATCAAATCAACGTCGAATCGCTCCCGGAGCTGCGCGTTCTGAGCGCCGTCGCGACCGAACTCGGCCGCTTGGCGCCGGTGACGCTGAGGGTCAACCCCGATGTCGACGCGCTGACCCATGCCAAGATTGCCACCGGCAAAAAAGAGAACAAGTTCGGCATCGAATTCGACGAGGCGGCGGCGGCCTACCGTCTCGCCGCGTCGCTCCCCGGGGTCGCCCCCGTCGGCCTTGCCGTGCACATCGGCTCTCAACTTACCGATCTCGACCCCTATCGGCGCGCCTTCCAGCGGCTCGCCCAATTGGTGCATTCATTGCGCGGCGGCGGGCTCACGGTCGAGCGCGTCGACCTTGGCGGTGGGCTCGGAATCCGCTATCGCGCCGAGCACGCGCCCGCGCCCGCGCCTGGGGAATATGCACGCCTCGCGCGTGAGGTTTTTGGCGGGCTCGGCCTCGCGCTCGCCTTCGAGCCGGGGCGGATATTGACCGGCTCGGGCGGCCTTCTCGTCTCGCGGGTGCTCTATGTCAAAGAAGGAGCCATCCGGCGGTTCGTCGTCGTCGACGCGGCGATGAACGATTTGATCCGGCCGGCGCTTTACGATGCCTGGCACGATATCGTGCCGGTCCGGCTCGCGACCCCGGATGCACCGCGGGCCCCGGCGGACGTCGTCGGCCCGGTCTGCGAAAGCGGGGACACTTTTGCCGTCGACCGCGATCTGCCGCCATTGTCGGCAGGCGATCTGATCGCGTTCACCGCGGCCGGGGCCTACGGCGCGGTCATGAGCTCGACCTACAATAGCCGTTTGCTCGTGCCGGAAGTGCTGGTCGCCGGCGATCGCTATGCCGTCATCCGCGCGCGGCGGAGCTATGAAGAGCTGCTGGCGCTCGATACAATTCCCGACTGGCTCGATGATCCTTTACCAGAACCGGCGCGCAATCGAGGTGCCGCATGACCGAACGCTCGGCCCGTTCCAAGACGCCGTTTGCGATGCGGCTGCGGCTCGCCCGGATGGCACTGCTGTGGGAACGGGCCTGGCCCGCCTTTTGGCCGGCGCTCGCGATCATCGGCCTCTTCCTGATCCTGGCTCTTTTTGGGCTGCTGCCATTATTGCCGGGCTTGATCCACGGTGCCGTCCTGCTGGCCTTCGGAGCGGCCTTTCTGACGGCGCTTGCGAGAGGATTCCAAGGCCTGTCGGTGCCCGACAGCGTCACCGCCCGGCGCCGCATCGAGCGCGCGAGCGGAATGCGGCATCGACCGCTGCAGGCGCTCGCCGACCGGCCGAGCACCCCGCTCGACCCGCTCGCGGCGGGGCTGTGGGAGGCGCACCGACGGCGAATGGCCGCGGCTGCGCGCCGATTGCGGGTTGGGCTGCCGGCCGCCAGTCTTGCCACTCGCGACCCGTCGGGCCTGCGCGCGGTGCTGGCGATCTTGCTGCTGCTCGCCGCCATCGATGCCGGCGGCGACTGGCGCGAGCGGCTGATGCGCGGCCTGACGCCGAGTCTGGACGGCGGTGCGCCGGCAATCGCCGCCAGCCTCGACATCTGGGTGACACCGCCCGAATACACCGGGCTGGCGCCGCAGTTCCTGCGACCGGAAAACCGGCAAACGATCCGCATCCCGGTCGGCAGCACGCTGTTGGCGCAGGTGCATGGCGGCGGGACGGCGCCGGATCTGGCGATCGACGGCAAGGCCAGCAATTTCGACAAGATCGACAAGGAAGATTTCCGCGCCCAGGCGATGCTGAAATCAGGCCACCGCATCGAGGTGTCGCAGGCGGGCGCGGCGCTGGGCAGTTGGCCGATCGAGATCATCCCCGACAACCCGCCGACGGTCGCCTTCGCCAAACCGCCCGAGCCGACGGTGCGGCAAGCGTTGCGCTTCGACTATCGTGCGACCGACGATTACGGAGTCGAAAGCGTCAAGGCGGTGATCCGTCGTGAAGGAGCCAAAGCCGGCGGCAAGCCCGGCGACAGGATCGAGCTCGAATTGCCGCTCAGCGGACTGCACCTCAAGCAGGCCCAGGCAACCAGCTATCATGATCTGACGGCCCATCCCTGGGCTGGCCTCCCGGTCGAGATCCGCCTCGTCGCGGCCGATGCGCTGGGCCAGACCGGGGAGAGCGCGCCCGCGCACATCAAATTGCCGGAGCGGGTGTTCCACAACCCGGTTGCGCGGGCGATAATCGACCAGCGCAAGGAGCTGGCGAAAGACCCGAATTCGCGTCTTGCGGTAGCCGAGATCCTCGGCGACCTGCAATCGCGCCCGCAGCTCTACGGCGACGACACCGTCGTGTTTCTGGCGCTTCGCGTGGCACAGCAGCGCCTGCGGCTGCACAAGAACGCGGTATCGGTCGCCCAGGTCGAGCAATTGCTGTGGGACACCGCTCTGCGCGTCGAGGACGGCGGCGCGTCGCTCGCCGAGAACGAGCTTCGCCGAATTCAGCGTCAGCTGCAGGACGCGCTGGCCAAAAATGCTCCCGACCCGGAAATCGACCGTCTGATGAACCAATTGCGGCAGGCGCTCGACCGCTATCTACAAGCGCTGGCTGAAAACATGGCGCGAAATCCCGAGCAGAACCAGCAGCCGCTTGACCAGTCGCAGCGGGTCATGACGAGCCGCGATCTCGAACGGATGCTCGACAAAGCGCGCGAGCTGGCAAAAAACGGCCAGCGCGACCAAGCGCGGCAATTGTTGTCCGAGCTGCAGAACATGCTCGAAAACCTGCGCACCGCACGGCCTGGGCAAGGGTCGCAGCAAGGAACGAACCAAGCGCAGCAAATGATGCGCGGCATGCGCGACTTGATGCAACGCCAGCAGCAGCTGCTCGATCGCAGCTTCCGCGCGCAACAACAGGCCGAGCAGGGACAAATGGGCGCACCCGGCAGCCAAGGGGACCCGCAGTCGCAGGGGGGCGCGCAGCGAGGGGGCGAGCAACCGGGCGCGAGTCCCGGTTTGGGTGACGCCGCCGGCCAGCAGGAGGCATTGCGCCGGGCGCTCGGCGAGATGATGCGGCGAATGGGCGACGGGCTCGGCAATATCCCCGACCCGCTCGGCCGGGCGGAGCGGGCGATGAACGACGCGGCGCGGGCCTTGCGCCAGAGCCGGCCCGGCGACGCGATCGGCCCGCAAACCGACGCTCTCGACCAATTGCAGCAAGCAGCGCGTGAATTCGCCGAGCAGATGCAGCAGCGTCTCGGCAACACCCTGGGCCAGGGGGATAACCGCGGCGAAGGGTCCGGCTTTGGCGAGCGCCGCGACGGCCGCGAGCGCGACCCGCTCGGCCGGCCATTGACCAATGGCGGCGCTTATGACCAGGGCGACGTCAAAATTCCCGACAACAACACGATGCAAAAAGCTCGCGACATTCTCGACGAGCTGCGCCGCCGCGCCGGCGAACGCGAGCGCCCGCAAATCGAGCTCGATTACATCGACCGTCTCCTGCAACGGTTCTGAGCCGCCGAAATTGGACGCCCGACCAGCCGCCGGACGGGTGCCGGCAGCGGACAGAAGCTTTCTCGCGCGTCACGCGGGTTGTTTCACAGCTGCGGCAACCGGCCCCAAGTGGCATCGGTGCGGTATTGCTTGGTGCGGCGTGCAATCCAAAGGCACGCGTTGCTATAGTGCATCGAGTGATGAACCGACGCCAGCTTCTCTCGGTGATCGCGGGCTGCGCGGCGTGGCCGATTGCGGCGCGCGCCGTCCTGCGCTTGCCGACATTGCGCCGGCTGCGGCTCGTCAACGCCCATACCGGCGAAAGCTTCGACGGCGCCTACCGCGACGACAACGGGCCGATCGAGCCGGTCGTTCGCGAGCTGTGCGTCTTTCTGCGGGACTTTCATTGTGGTGCTACGACGCAAATGGATGTCGGCGTCCTCGATTTTCTCGCCAATGTTCTCGATTCGGTCGGCGTCGCCAAAGCGAAGATCCTGTCTGCCTACCGCACGCCCGAAACCAATGCGATGCTGGCGCGCACGATGTTCGGGGTCGCCGAAAACAGCCAGCATATGTATGGCCGGGCACTCGACATCGCGCTCGACGCCAAGCTGCCGGAGGCGATGGAGGCGGCCCGGGGGATGCGCCGCGGCGGCGTCGGCTGGTATCCGCATTCGGACTTCATCCACATCGACACCGGGCCGGTGCGCAATTGGACGCTCGATGAAAGCGGCCTCGGCAATCTGCTGCTGTTCGACGGCAAAAGCTGGGTGCCCTTCACCGGCGCGCATCGGCCGCTGAAGGTCGCCGACCGCCTCGCCCTCGAGCGCCAGCTCGCCCGCGCCGAATTCCTCGCCCGCACCAAGCTTCTGACGCAGGGCCGCTAAACTAAGCCTCGCTTCGGCTCATCCCGCCACCGCGACGCCGATCAATCGGCCAATGCCAAAGGTGACGCCGGCGGCGCCGAGCCCGACCACCAATTGGCGCACGCCGGAGAACCAGATGCGGCGCCCGGTGAACAGCGAGGTGCCGGCTCCGATCAGGAACAGTGCCGCACCGCTCGCCGCCAGGCTCGCGGTCAGCGCCGCCGTGCCGGCGAGCCCGAAATAGGGTGCGACTGGGAAAATCGCTCCGATCGCGAACAGCATGAAGGAAGTGCCCCCCGCCGCCCAGGCCGAGCCGCCGAGCTCATTTGGATCGATCCCCAGCTCCTCGCGGACCAGGGTGTCGAGCGCCGTTTTTTTGTTGGCGATCAGCTGCCGGGCGAGAGTCTTCGCCAGATCTTCGGGAAGGCCCTTCGCTTGGTAGATCAACGCCAGCTCCTCCTGCTCTTCTTCCGGCAGCTGCTCCAACTCGCTCGCTTCGGTGTCGATCTGGCGCTGCGCCGACTCGCGCGCGGTGTTGACCGACAACCACTCGCCGAGCGCCATCGAGCAGGCGCCCGCCAAGAGACCGGCAAGACCGGTGACGAGGATCGCGCGCGGCGCCATGGCGGCTCCGGCAACACCCATCACCAGGCTGAGGTTCGAGACCAGCCCGTCATTGGCGCCAAGCACGGCGGCGCGCAGCGCGTTGCCGCCGAGGCCCCGGTGCCGGCCCTCCAGCCGGGCCAGGGCGGCGCCGCTGAATGCGGTTGGCGAAGGTGCCGCCAATGCCTCGATAATCCGGGCATGCGAGCGCTCGGCCGCCGGCAAGCCGCCGGCCACCGCCTCCGGTTGCGCGGAATAGGCGCCGCTGTCCATCTGCTCGAGGGTGTTGACGGTGGGCAGCACAAAGGCCGGGCCAAACCGCCGCGCCAGCCAGGCCAACGCTCGCGTGCGAAACCCCGGGCGCAGCTGCGGCACGCGTTGGCCGATCGCGCCGAGCTGACGCCTCCAGAACTCGGCATGCGCCGCCTCGACCGCTGCGAGCCGGGAATAGACCTGCGCCAGCTGCGGGTTCTTCTCGGCTTTCGACAGCGTCTCATAAAGGGCCGCGCTGTCGACCTCGCCCTGCAGATTGGCGGTGTAACGACGGTGCGAATCCGCCTCGGGCATCGGCTCACTCCCGCAATACGACGCTCATGGCGAGGCGAACGTCACCACGACCCCGGTCGCTGCATCGGGCGGGTGGGCGAACGGCGTCTCGAAATGGACGGCTTCGCCCGGTTGCAGCTGTGCTTTCGGTGGATCGACGGTTTTGAACTGGATCTCCTTTTCCGTCGAATCCTGGAGCGCCACGCGCAGGCGCGGGACATCGTGCGACGCGCCGCCGAGATTTGCGACCTCGCCATCGATGACGAGCCCGTCGGCGGTGCGGCTGGGTGCGATGTTTCTGATCACCAGCCCGGGTCCAGAAGGCTCGGCCGCCTGACCGGTCGAGGCGTACAGCCGCGCCGCCGACGGCCACACCGCCGAGAACCGGTGACGAATGAACATTCCGCCCGCAGTCAGCGCCACCAGCATCGCGATGATTGCAACGAGCCAGGAGGCTGCGACCAATCTGCGCCGGGCCCGTTGCGGCGCAGCCGGCCGAGGACGCGGCGGGGCTTCGAGCCGCGGGGCCGGCGGCGTCGCCGCTTTGGTCGCGGGTTCGTCGGGCGCGACAGGCGCTTCGCCGACAGGCTCCGCGCCGCCGGGTGCTCGCTGTCCGGACGCGGTCTCGTGCCAAAGATGGCCGCAATTGGCGCAGCGCACGGTGCGCCCGGCCGCACCTTCGAATTCCTGTTCGGCGACGCGGTAGCGGGTGGCGCAGGCGGGGCAGGTCAGGATCATCGCTGCGATGCCCCCGAATCGCGGGCGCTTATCGAGAGCGGCGGCGCCAGAGCCGGATCATGCCGCAGCCGGGGACCCGCCGCGCCGCGCCAGCTCGCGCAAATGATGGTCGGCGTCGCCGAACATCGTGTCGATCATCGTCACGCGCTTGAAGTAGTGGCCGACCTTGTATTCCATCGTCATGCCGATGCCGCCATGCAGCTGGATCGCCTGCTGCCCGACGAATTTGCCGGACCGCCCGATCTGCACCTTAGCCGCCGAGAGCGCATTGCGCCGGTCGGCGGCGTTGTCCTCGGCCGCCATCATGGTCGCCAGCATCGCCATGCTGCGCGCCTGCTCGAGCGCGACCAGCATGTCGACGGCGCGATGCTGGAGCACCTGAAAGCTGCCGATCTCGCGGCCGAACTGGCGGCGGGTCTTCAGGTAATCGACGGTCAGCTCGTGCATGACGGCCATCGCACCCACCGCCTCGGCGCAGAGTGCCGCGATCCCCTCGTCGACGACGCGCTCGACGAGCGGCAAGCCCGCGCCGGGCTCGCCGAGGACACCTTCCGGGCCGACCCGCACCCCGGCAAGCGTCACCTCCGCCGCGCGCAGCCCATCCTGGGTCGGATAGCCGCGACGCGACACGCCCGCCGCCTTGGTATCGACGAGGAACACGCCGATGCCGTCGCGATCGCGCTGGCCGCCACCGACCCGCGCCGTCACGATCAGCTTGTCGGCGCTGTCGCCGTGCAGCACCACGCCCTTTTCGCCGTCCAGCACCCAGCCGGCGCCGTCGCGCCGCGCTTTGGTCGCGACATCGGCGAGGTTCCAGCGCGAATGCCGCTCGGTCTGGGCAAAGGCGAGGCGCAGGCTGCCGTCGGCGATCTGCGGAGCCAGCTCGGCGCGCAGCGCGGCGTTGCCGCCATGGCGCAAAAACCCGCCGCCCAGCACGACGGTGGCGAAATACGGTTCGAGCGCCAAGGCGCGGCCGAACGCCTCCATGACCAGCATCGTCTCGACCGGGCCGCCGTCCGAGCCGCCATCGCTTTCGGCAAAGGGCAGGCCGAGCAGGCCGAGCTCGGCATATTGCGCCCACAGCTCCCGGCTCCAGCCGTCCGCATTCTGCCCATACGCTTTGCGCTGGTCGAAGGCGTAGCGGTCGCCGATCAGCCGATCGAGGCTCTCTTTCAGCAGCCGTTGCTCTTCGCTCAGATCGAAATCCATCGCTCCACCTCGCTGCTCCGGACCACGACAGAATCGTCATGCCCGGCCTTATGCCGGGCATCCACGTAAGCCGGCGAGGCGCATGCGGGTTCGTGGATGGCCGGGACGAGCCCGACCACGACGGGAGGGTGACGCATGTATCCGTACCCTGCCACTACAGCCCCAGGATCGCCTTGGCGACGATGTTCTTCTGGATCTCGTTGGTACCGCCGTAGATCGAGGTCTTGCGCCAGTTGAAGTAGGTCGGCGCCACGGGGCCCGCCCATTCGGGGCCGATCGGCGGCTCGTTCCAGCGCTCGTCATCCTCGTGTTCGGGCTGGTAGGGCAGCGCGTAGGGGCCGACGACTTCGAGCAACAGCTCGGTCGTCGCCTGCTGGATTTCCGA
>DATKHX010000205.1:0-3736 GCA_035510075.1 Allostellaceae bacterium | reverse complement strand
GACCCACGGCAACGCGCGCCGCTTGGCGCTCAGCCGGTCGCGCTCGCGGGTGAACTCCTTTTCCTCGGCCAGCAGCTTGACCCGCTCGTCCAGCCACTCCTCGCGCGAAACGACCTTGTGCGGCGCCATTCTGCTCCCCCTCTCGATCGTCGTTGACAATCACGTTGATACCAACGTAATATGAAGCATGTCAAGCGGCGAAAAACTGCCCTTCGAGATAACCCTGCACGTTCGCGATACCTGCCTATGCCTGCATCTGCAGCGCGCAGCACGCGCGGTGGCGCGGCGTTTCGATCGGGTGCTGCGGCCGCTCGGTCTGACCAATGGCCAGTTTTCGTTGTTGATGTCGCTCAATCGCCCGCAGCCGCCGAGCATCGGCGCGGTCTCGGCGCTGCTCGCGATGGACCGGACGACCCTGACCGCCAATCTGAAGCCGCTCGAGCGCCGCGGGCTCGTCGAGGTGAGGGTCGACGCGGCCGACAAACGCAGCCGCCGCCTCAGCTTGACCGAGGCCGGGCGAGCGCTGCTTGTCGCCGCCGTCCCGGTGTGGCGGGAGGCCCATGCGGCGATCGAACGCGTTGCGCTTCGATCCGGCGCCGAGCGGCTGCGCGGCGAGCTTCGCGCGCTGTCGTGCTCGCGCGACCTCGTCGGCGACCAATGCCTCAATCGGCCCAGCCGGCCCGCTCTTGCCGGCGGGCAACTGCCGGCCTAAGTTCCGCGCAATTGCGCAACGCATAGCGAGGAGGGCGCGGTGATCAAGTTGAAGGGGATCGGGCACGTCAATCTGCGGGTCGCCGACGAGCAGGCGTCAAAGCGCTTTTATCGCGACGTTCTCGGCTTTGCGATCGCCGAGGAGGACCCCGATCACGGCGGGGTGTTTATGACCCTGGGCGAGAACTTCCACACCCTCGACCTCGGCCAGCACCCATCGCCGGCTGAGGCCCAACGCCCCCGGCGCGACCAGATCGGGCTCGCCCATATCGCCTTTCAGGTCGGCAGCTATCGGGCGCTCCGCGAGGCCTACACGCATCTGGTCAACAGCGGCGTCGCGATCCTGCGCGCGACCAACCACGTCAACCAGCGCAGCTTTTATTTTGCCGACCCGGACGGCAACACGCTCGAAATCTATTACGAGATGCCGCACGCGCTGGAATTGTTCGCCGACGGCCGCTCCGACGATGACGAGGCATTGCCGGTCAGCGGCAAGGACGACCCGCTGCCGGCGTGGCTGCTCGAAGACTGGCCCGGACCGCAGATCGAAGCGCAGATCGAGCGCCTCAGCCAGCGGCACAAGGCGCCGGCCTCCGCCTGACCGGCTTAGCTTTCCGTGACGGCCGTCAGGGCGCGACGCAGCCGGTGTTGTCGATATAGGTTTCGCCGCACAGGATGTTCAGCCGGTGATCGAGCGGCGAGCCGAGCAACGGCGTCGCTTCGGCGATAAACCTCGCCGTCGCGGCGCTCCCCTGCCAACCGGTGTAGTCCGTCTCGGTGTCCCACACTTCGAGGGTAATGAAGCGGTTCGGGCGGTCGATCTGGCGTAATACGGTGAAGTTCAACAGATGCTTGGCGTTGGCTTTGATGCTGTCGGCGCCGTATTTGACCAGGCTCTCCTCGCCCTGGTCGGGGTCGCCCTGGTCCAAAAATGCCTGCAGAAAATCGACGTAGGTGATGACAAAGAGGGCGCTGCCGGCCCCAACGGTCGCGGGCAAGCCATTGCCGATCCACGAAGTGCCAAACGACTGCACCACGCTGTACTGGCGGTCGTCGATCGGGCTGCCGATGCAGCAGATGCCGTCGGGGGGCGGTTGGTTCTGCACGGCAAAGCGAAAATCGACGCTGTGGGTTTGCGCCAGATGCTGCTCGAATGCGTCGAGGCTGCTCCAGGCATCGACAATAAAGGAATGGTTTGGCGCCTCCAGCCAGTTGACGATGCGGAAACTCTTCAAGCCCGCGTCGGATTTGCTTGCGTCGCGATAAGCGAACAACTGACGATAGGCAACCTTTTCGGAATCGAGAGGGGCTAAGAGAGGAAGCACGTCGAAATGGGTGATGTCGAATATCGGCCCGCGCGCCGCGGATCGATGATCCCCGCCGCCGTCGCCTGCATATGCTGTCGCCGCCAACAGCAACGACAGCGCCGCTACCGCCGAAAATCGCCGCAGAAGTCTCCGCATCCCCCATTCCTCCCGCGCGTTCTTGTAGGCCGGGCGGAGGGGCGCCCTCCCCGCGCCGTTTCGGCCCGCGGCCGCCTTGGTCCAGCCTCCAGGCCGCACCAAGGCTAACGACAAGCGTGCACAGCGTCAATCTTGACGCCCCCTAAAGGTGCAAGCTTTGGGATGCCGGGATCCGTTTCGCCGGTAGCAGGACCAACCTGATTCCATTTGACAGCAATCGCGCTGTGCGAAGAATGCGCCGCCGCCGAACTCGGGCGCGGGACATAGGCAGGGAGGGGAGGATGCGAAGGCGGAGCTTGCTCGTCGGTGCTGCGGCGGGGCTGGCGAGCGGCGCATTGCCGCTGGCCCGGGTGTTCGCCCAGGAAAAGGCGATCCGCATCGGGCTCTTGCACGATCTTTCCGGACCCTTTGCCGGCGCCGGCTCGGTGCCGCTGTCGATCGGCGCGCAGCTCGCGATCGACCATGTCAACAGCCAGGGCGGCGTTCTCGGCAAATACAAGATCGAACCGGTCAGCGCCGATTCGCAGAGCAAGGTCGATGTCGCGATCAACGAGGCCGAGCGGCTGATCGCCCAGGAAAACGTCGACATCGTCCTCGGCGTCTATTCGAGCGCGCAAGCGGTGCCGCTCGCCGCCAAAGTCGACGAGGCCAAAAAGATCCTGTGGATCAACAGTGCGATCGCCACCGCGGTGTTGAAGGACCGGCACCTGCGCTACGTCTTTCGCCCGACGACGCAATCGGACGCCTATGGCGAGGCGGCGATCTCGCTGCTCGGCGAAAACAGCAAGGCGAAGCTCGGCACCGAGCCCGCCGAGCTGAAGATCGCGCTGATCGACGAGGACGGCCCCTACGGCACCGGCGTGCAGCAGGCCGACCAGCGCTTTTCCGACGAAAAGCACGTCGGCAAGATCGTGCTGAAGGAATCCTATTCGGCGAGCGCGCCCGATCTGTCGTCCCTGGTGACCAAGCTCAAGCGCGCGCGGCCGGACGCGATCATTCATGCCGGCTACAACCCCGACATCACCTTGTTCCTGCGCCAGGCGCGCGAGGCCGGGCTGCATTTCAAGACGCTGATCGGCAACGGCGCCGGCTACAGCCAGCTCGACAAATTGCGCGCGACGTTCGGGCCCGATGTCGACGATTTCTTCAACATCGACCCGGCGCCGGCGCAAATCCTCGACGCCAAAAAGCTGGCGCCCGGGATCGGCGAGCTGATCGAGATCATGGTCGCCGGCTACAAGGCCAAGACCCAGGCGACCGAGGTCCCGACCCACGTCTCGATGGGTTTCAACAACACCTGGATCCTGCTCGCCAAGGTATTGCCTGTCGCGCTCGCGAAATATGGCGGCGCCGACCCCGACGCGGTGCGCAAGGCGGCACTCGAGGTCGACGTCCCGCTCGGCGGCACGTTGCAGGGCTACGGCGTCAAGTTCGCGCCGCCCGAAGATGCGATGGCGGGACAGAACGTCCGCGCCCTGCCGGTCGTCATGCAGAACCGCGGCACGGACATCACGGTCGTCTGGCCGAGCCAGATCAGCACCGCCGCGGCGGTGATGCCGCTG
>DATKHX010000204.1:0-2377 GCA_035510075.1 Allostellaceae bacterium | reverse complement strand
TGTGGGCCTATCCAAGCGCGGTATCGGATGTCGGCCGCAGGCTTCTGGTCTCGCCGCCGGCGCCGGAATTGCAGGTCGATCCGGCGCGGGATCTCGCGAATTTCCGCGCCCAAGAGGAAAAGCGCCTCCACACCTATTACTGGGTCGACAAGCAAAAGGGGATCGTCCACATCCCGATCGAGCAGGCGATGAAAACGCTCGCCGCAAAGGGGATCGACGGGTTCCCGAAAGGGCAGCCGTGAAGCGCGCCGCCGCCGTGCTCGCGCTCGCTATTTTGATCGCCGCACCAGGCGGCGCGTTGGCCTCCGACCCCGCCGACCTCTCGGCTTTGGCATTTCACCCGCATCCGGGGGCCCGGCTGCCGCTCGCGGCGAGGCTCGTCGACGAGAACGGGCGGGCGGTCACGCTCGGTCGGTTCTTCACCGGCAAGCCGGTCGTGCTGGTGCTCGAATATTTGCGTTGCAGGTCGCTGTGCGGGCTCACCCTGGAGAATGTCGTCGCGGCGCTCGACACGCTGCCATTCGATGCCGGCCGCGACTTCCAGATGCTGGCGATCAGCATCGATCCGCGCGACGCACCGGCCGACATCGCCCGCGCCCAGGCGAAATACCTCGCCCTCTATCACCATAAGGGAGGCGATACCGGCATCCATTTTCTCGCCGGCTCGGCAATGTCAGTGCGGCAGATCGCCGACGCGATCGGCTTTCCCTACCGCTACGACGCCGACACCGACCAGTATATTCACCCCGCCGGCTTTATTTTGGCCGGCCCCGACGGCAGGATCAGCCGCTATATTTTCGGGGTCGGCGCGGCTGCCTCGGAGTTGCGCGTCGGTCTCGCGGATGCCGAAGAGGGCAAGGCGCCGAGCCCGCTCGCCCGGCTGGTTCTGCTGTGTCATGTCGAAGGGGCCCCGCTCGGCCGCTACACGGTGCCGGTGATGGCGGCCTTCACGATTGCCGATGTCGCCGCGGGCGCGGCTGCGCTCGTCATTGTCCTCGCCGCGGTTCGGCGCCGGCGCCAGGGTTGAGCCGGAATGTATCAGTGGATCCCGTTCTGGCCGCGCACCGCCGCCCTCAACGCGGTCGTGGTCAACAATCTCTACATTGCCGAGCTCGGCATCTGCGGTGCGATCCTGGCGATGGTCGTCGGCATGATGGTGACGTTCTGCATCCGCTATCGCCACGGCAGCACCGCCTCGCGCACCGGCCGCGTCGAAAAGACCTGGCACTGGGAAATCGGCTGGACGACCGCGACGTTGATCGGCTTCCTGGTACTCTTCGTTTGGGGCGCCTCGATCTACATCTGGCTGTACAAGTCGCCGCCCGGCGACATTGAAATCTATGTCGTCGGCAAGCAGTGGATGTGGAAGATGCAGCACCCGGGCGGTCAGCGCGAGATCGACGCGCTGCATGTCCCAGTCGACAAGACGATCCGCCTCGTTCTCGCATCCCAGGATGTCATCCACAGCTTCTTTATCCCCGCCTTTCGCATCAAGCACGACGTGGTACCCGGCACGTACGAGACGCTGTGGTTCAAGGCGACCAAGCCGGGCACTTACAAGATCGAATGCACCCAGTATTGCGGCGTGCAGCACGCGACGATGAAGGGCGAAGTCGTCGTTATGAGCTCGGCGGATTACGAAGAGTGGCTGACCGAAGAAGGCGGCCATCGGTCGCTGGCGCTCGAAGGCGAGGCGCTGTTCCGCCAGCACGGCTGCAGCGGTTGCCACGGCATCAACAGCACGGTGCACGCGCCCACCCTCGACGGCCTCTACGGCAGCCTGGTGCATCTTGAGGACGGCTCGGTGCGGCGGGCGGACGAGCGCTATATCCGCGACTGCATCCTGACGCCGCGAACTTTCACCGTCGCCGGCTACCCAGCTGTCATGCCGGACTTTACCGGCCAGATCAGCGAAGACGATTTGATGAAAGTCGTCGCCTACATCCAGTCGCTCGGCGGCAAGAAGGAATCGCAATGAGCACGGTCGCCGTCGACCTGCCGGCCAATTACGCCACCGAAGAAAACACCGTTCTCTCCTGGCTGCTGACGCGGGACCATAAGCGTATCGCGCTGCTGTTTTTTGGGTCGATCACGTTTTTCTTTTTTATCGGCGGCTTTGCCGCAACGATGATGCGGCTCAATCTCGCGACGCCGGAGGGTCTGCTTCAGCCGTCGGTGTACAACCGCATGTTCACGATGCACGGCGTCGTGATGGTGTGGTTCTTCCTGATCCCGTCAATCCCGACGACGCTCGGCAATTTCTTCGTCCCGATGATGATCGGGGCCCACGACCTCGCCTTTCCGCGGATCAACCTCGCCAGCTGGTACGTCTTCAACCTGTCCGGGCTGGTGCTGCTTTACGCCTTGGTGATGGGCG
>DATKHX010000203.1:0-5113 GCA_035510075.1 Allostellaceae bacterium | reverse complement strand
AGCGGGTGTCGGCGGCGGTCTCAAACTGCTCCGGGACCGGTCATCTGCTGGCCGCCGGCGGCGCGCCAATGGTTTCGCTCTATGGGCCGACCCGCCCGGAGAAATACGCGCCGTTTGCGCGCGCCTTGATCTGCATCAAGGCGCAGGAGTTCGGCTCCGAGCGGCTCGGCGCCATCCCGGTCGATGCCGTCGCCGCGGCGCTGGAGCGGCAGGTGCTGGTCGGGCCGGCATCATCGCAAATGCGCGCCACGCCGCCCGGCACGGGATCCAACCCGCTGCTTGCGCCAATCTCGGTCGGCGAGCTTCTCGACAAGATTACTATCCTGGAAATCAAGGCCGAGCGGATCGCCGATCCGGCCGGCCGCGCCAACGTGATGCGCGAGCTCGATTGCCTCAATGCGGTGCGCCTGCGGGAGGTCGCGCCGACGCCGGAGCTCGACGGGCTGTGCCGGGAGCTCGGCGCCATCAACCGGCGGCTGTGGGATGTCGAGGACCGCCTCCGCCAGTCCGAGCGCGGCGAACGGTTCGATCAGCGCTTTATCGAGTTGGCGCGCAGCGTCTACCGCTGCAACGACCGGCGGGCCGCCCTCAAGCGAGGGATCAACGAATTGACCGGCTCAACGATCGTCGAGGAGAAGTCGTATCGTGAGGATTAGCGCTGTCGAGGGGTGGCGATGACCGGCGCCGAGCTGCCCGATCGGGCGCGGGCGCTGCTCGACTTCTGGTTCGGGGCGCCCGGCGACCCCGAGCGGCTCTGCCACCGGCAGATCTGGTTCCGCAGCACCCCGACGTTCGACGAGGCCGTGCGCCGCGGCTTCGCGCGCGACCATGAGCAGGCGGTTGCCGGCGCGCTCGCCGATTGGGAGGCTGCCGCCAAAAGCGCGTTGGCGCTGGTGATGCTGCTCGACCAGGTGCCGCGCAATATCTTCCGCAGCACGCCGCGCGCCTTTGCCAGCGATCATCTGGCGCTGGCGGCGACGAACCGGGCACTGGCGCGCGGTTTCGACCTCGCCGTGCCGGCCGCCTGGCGGGTGTTCTTCTATCTGCCGTTCGAGCACAGCGAACGGCTCGTCGATCAACAGCGCGGCATCGCGCTGTTGGAGGCCTTGCCGCCGGTCGGAGGCCGGCCCGGCGACCGGCGGATGTCGCGCATGCATCTCGAAATCATCGAGCGTTTCGGCCGATTTCCACACCGCAACCCGATCCTCGGGCGTGAGTCGACCGCCGCCGAGCTGTCCTTCCTCGACGAGTGCGATTTGCGCTTTGGCCAGCCGTCCCCGCGGCCGGAAGCCGGCGACGGCATTTGAGCCCGAGACCGTCTTGGCCGGGCTTGACCCGGCTATCCACGCCTCTTTGGGCTCGGCCAGCCGTTACCAAGACCCGGATGCCTCAACCGATCCTGCCGCGCCCGTTCAGTTGATCGAAGCGAGCTCCTCGATGCGCAGGCCGGCGCGCACGCGGCCGACCAGCTCCTCGGGGTCGTAGACGATCCCAACCGGGTTTTTGTCGTTGGCCGAGCGCCCCCGCATATAGGCTTGGCCTTCGGCCGCGGTCGCGAAATTGTCGACCAGCAGCTCGACCTGGTTATGGTCGGGGTCGTGGTAGTACATCGAGGTCGTGACCCCGTGATTGACGCAGCGATGCGGGCGGATGCCGATGTCCTTCAGCCGCTGATAGTTGTCGATCAAATCGTCGAGGCCGCCAAAGGTAAAGGCGACGTGGTGAAGGCCCGCTTCCTTCCCGGCTTTCGGCCCGTCGGGTTCGCGCTCGGCGAGCGGCCCGGGGTCGAGAAAGGCGACCCGGTGATGCTCGTCGTCATAGCTGATGAACGAGATGCGGTCGGCTTCGTAAAGCAGCTCGGCTCCGAGCACCGTGCAATACCAGTCGATCATCTCGCGCCGGCGATTGGTCTGCAGCACCAGATGCGACAATTTCTTTGGTGACGCCATGATCTCCTCCCTGGGCGAAAGGCGCTGTCTATCGCGCGAATCGGTGCACGAGAGACCGCGAGAAGTCAACCGGGAGCCGCCGCCGCCAAGTCCGCCGCCGCACCCGCGGCCCCGTCCGTAGCGGGCGAGCGGGGGCAGGCGAAATCTCTGAAGCCGAGGCCGGATCAATTCGCGCGCCGCGGCGTTGGTCGTGGGCGAATTCGCGATCGCCGCTTTGCGCATGAGCCCGCGCGGGGTGCAGAAACGGTGAAATCAGGATGCTTTGTCACGCAACGTCGCGCCGCCATGACCCGGCGGTCTCGACAACGCGCCGTTGGCGGCTCGACTGCCGCGAACGAGCGCCCGTATGCCGCGAGCTCTCGCAGGACCGGCCGCAGGACCGGCGAGATCCCGATCGAGGGCGAAATCGCGCGCCCCCGGCGGGGCTGGACGCAAGCGGTGTTCCCATGTGTGTTACAAGTTTCTTACGTTCGGGAGGAAACTTAGCCCTGACACGATGACAAATCCGACCCCTGCCGAAGCGCCCGGAGAGATGGCGCGCATGCTACGCGAAATGGACTGGTCGACGACACCGCTCGGCGGCAGCGAAAGCTGGCCGCACAGCCTCGAGCTCGCGGTCGCGATGATCCTTGCCTCGGGTTTTCCGATGGCGATCCGGTGGGGCCCCGAGCTGGTCCTGATCTACAACGACGCCTACCGGTTCATCCTCGGCGACAAGCATCCTGGAGCCTTCGGCCGGCCGCTGCGCGAGGTGTGGTGGGAGATCTACCCCGAGCTCGGGCCCTTGAACGAGGCGATCCTGCGCGGCGAGCGCAAAGCCTTTTTTGCCGTCGACCACCCGTGGACGGTCCGCCGCCGCGGCGCCATCGTCGAGGACGCGCGATTTACGATCAGCTACAGCCCGATCCCGGACGAAGCCGCCCCGAACGGCATTGGCGGGATACTCACCACCTGCATCGAGACGACCGAGCGCGTTCGCAAAGAGGAAGCGCTGCGCCGCTTCAACGACCGGCTCGAAACGGAAATTGCCGAACGCATCCGCGAACGCGACCGCATTTGGCAGGTGTCCGAAGACCTCCTCGGCGTCTCCAACTTCGAGGGCTACTTTACCAGCATCAATCCGGCCTGGACCAACCTGCTCGGCTGGAGCGAAGACGAGATCAGGCGGATGCATGTCAGCGAGCTCCGGCATCCCGACGACGCGGCGCATTCGACGGCCGGCCGCCAGCGGCTCGCCGAGGGTGTTCCGACCGTGCGAATGGAGAACCGCTTTCGTCACAAGGACGGATCCTGGCTCTGGATCTCATGGACGATGGCGGCGGAAAACAACTTGATCTATGTGATCGGCCGTCATGTGACGACCGAGAAATTGGCGCTGGAGGCGCTGCGCGAGAGCGAGCGGCAGTTTCGGCTGTTCGCCGAGGCCGTCACCGATTACGCCCTGATCAGGCTGGACGCGCGGGGAATCGTGTCCGGCTGGAACGCTGGCGCCGAGCGGATCAAGGGCTATGCCGAGCAACAGATCGTCGGCCGGCATTTTTCCTGCTTCTACACCGAGGAGGACCGGGAAGCGGGCGCGCCCGAAAGGGCCCTCGCGACCGCAGCGACGTCGGGAACCTTCACCGCCGAGGGCTGGCGCGTCCGTCAGGACGGCTCGCTGTTTTTCGCCAGCGTCGTGATCGACGCGATCCGCGACGAGAACGGCGAGCTTATCGGGTTCGCGAAAATCACCCGCGACATCACCGAGCGCCGCGCGGCGGAGGCCAAGCTGCGGCGCGCGCAGGAGCAGCTCGCCCAATCCCAGACGATGGAGGCGCTGGGCCAGCTGACGGGGGGCATAGCCCATGATTTCAACAACATGATCATGGTGGTGAGCGGCAATGCCCATATGCTGAAGCAGCGGGTCGGCGATGCGAGGAGCCTGCGCGGGATCGAAGCGATCGAGAATGCCGCGGCCCGCGGCGAAACCTTGACGCGCCAGCTGCTCGCCTTCTCCCGCCGCCAGTCGCTGAACCCGGCCATGATCAGCCTGCGTCAGCGCCTCGCCGCGATCCGCGATCTGCTGGCCAGCTCCGCCCGCGGCGACATCGAGCTCGCGATCGACGTCGCCCGCAATGTCTGGCCGGTCGCGGTCGACGTGCACGAATTGGAGTTGGCGCTGATCAATCTGGTCGTCAACGCCCGCGACGCGATGCCGGAAGGAGGGACGATCACGGTCGCCGCCAGGAACGTTCACCTGCGGCCGGAGGACACGCCGGAGCATCTGTCCGGCGAGTTCGTGGCACTGACCGTGGCCGACACCGGCACCGGCATCAAACCCGACGTTCTGCCCAAAGTGTTCGAGCCGTTCTTCACGACCAAGCAGCCCGACAAGGGAACCGGGCTGGGGCTGTCGCAGGTCTACGGCCTGACCCGCCAGTCGGGCGGAACGGCGACGATCGCCAGCCGGGTTGGCGCGGGCACCACGGTGACGATTTATCTGCCGCACGGCCAGGGCCCGCTCAGCGCCGAGACGATGATCGAGGATCAGCTGCCGCACGGCCGCGAAACCGTCCTCGTCGTCGAGGACAACCCCGAGGTCCAGGAAGTTGCCGGGCTGCTCTTGAACCAGCTCGGGTACGGCGTATTGCACGCCCAGTCGGCGGCCGCTGCCTTGGAGCTGCTCGCCTCGTCCAAGGCGGTCGATCTGGTGTTCACCGACGTGGTGATGCCGGGCGAACTCGACGGCGTGGCGCTGGCGCGGCATGTCAAGGAGCGCTATCCCGATATCGCGGTGTTGTTGACGAGCGGCTATGCCAAGGCGTGGCACACCTTCGAGGCCGGATTGCCGATCGTCCGCAAACCCTATCAGCTGCAGACCCTGGCCCGCGCCGTTCGCGACGCCCTCGACACCCGCCCCACCCCCCTGCCAACGTGAGGGCCTGGCTCGAAAAAGATTAAGTCGAAACATTGAGTTGGCCGTCATTCCCGCGAAAGCGCCGGCTGGGTTGTCCGGGAAATCAGAGCCGGTTGCAGGGTTACAGTCCCCTACAACCGCCGTGGCCGGGCTTGACGCACGACCGTCCGGTCCGGCAATTGCTGCAATCGATGATAGAAATCAAGCAATCCTGTGTAACGACTGAAGAACGCTTTGCCCGGACTTGATCCACGGCTGTCCGGTTCCG
>DATKHX010000202.1:0-6041 GCA_035510075.1 Allostellaceae bacterium | reverse complement strand
CGCCCGCATCGAGACCTTTATCCTCGGCACCGGCAGCTCCAAGGACTTGCTGTTCTGCCGGGTCGAGACCGACGACGGCCTCTACGGGTGGGGCGAGGCCTATGTCACGCACGGCAAGGAGACAGTGGTCGCCGAAATCATCCGGACGATGGCGCCGCACCTGATCGGGCGCAGCGCCTTCAACATCCGGCATACCGGGCAAATCATCTTTGAGGATTTCGCGATCAAGCGCGGCTCGCCGGAGCTGCTCTCGGCGTGGAGTGCGGTCGAGATCGCGTCCTGGGACATTCTCGGCAAGCGCACCGGGCTGCCGATCTACAATCTGATCGGCGGCGCCTCGCGCGAACGCATCCGCATCTACGCCAATGGCTGGGCGCGTGGGTCAACGATCGACGAACGCGTCGAATGCGGGTTGAAGGTCAAGGCGATGGGCTTCACCGCCGCCAAGTTCGACCCGTTCCCCGGGCCATGGCGGACGTTTGTCGACCGCCGCGACGAGGATTTCGCGATCGACCATGTCCGCGCGATGCGCGAGGCACTCGGCCCCGATTTCGAATTGCTGATCGAGGCGCACCGCCGCTTTGCGCCCTCGCATGCGATCCGCATCGGTCATCGCCTCGCCGAATTCGGCGTCGACTGGTACGAGGAGCCGTGCCTCGCCGAAAACATCGACCTCGTCGCTGAGGTGCGCCGCGCCGTGCCGATCCCGATCGTCACCGGCGAGGCGCTTCACACCAAGGAGGCGTTTTTCGAATGCCTCGCCAAGCGCGCCGCCGACATCCTGAACCCCGACATCTGCGTCGTCGGCGGGATCACGGCGATGCTCGACATCGCGGCGATGGCGCAGCCGCAGGCCGTGGTCATGGCGCCGCACAACTATAACAGCACCTTGATGGGCCTGGCCGCGACCGTGCACCTCTCGGCGGTCATCCCGAATTTCCGCATCGCGGAGTATTTCGTCAATTTTCAGGATCTCTGCCGCGACATCTCCACCCTGTCGCTCGCGGTGGAGGGCGGTTGGATCGACCTGCCGACCGCCCCCGGTCTCGGCGTCGACATCGACATCGACAAATTGCGGGCGCATCCGCACCAGGAGGCGACGGCCCATGGTTTCCGCCAATATTGGGAGGAATATCCGCGCAAAAGCTACACGCCTGGCCTGCGCGGATAACGACGCGCTCGGGCGGCGCCGACCGCGTGGATGCGCGCGGAACCGGATCCCAAGAGGGGCGGACAGGTCCTCGCGCACCTAAAAAACCAGAGGCGTTATTTGATCGGGGTTCGCTCCTTGGCGCTGCGGGCCGGGTCGCGTTGCTGGCCGGCGGGGTTGTTCATTTCCGGCGTCGAGCCCCCTCGCGCAGGCCCCCCGGCTTGCCGGCCGGGATCGGCACGGCCGCGTTCGTCGTCCGGGTTTCTGACCTCCGCCGGCAATCCGCCCTGCGGCTCCGGTTTGTCGACATAGCGGAAAGCAGGCTCCGAGTTCCACGGGCCGCGCGCATCGAGCGCACCGTCCTTGGAAAGGTTGAAATAGAGATCGACGGTCTCGTCCGGCCGGACGTTGCCGAATAGCGGGTCGGTCAGCTTGCCGAGCGATTCGAGCGCCTTCATGAACATTTGCGTGTGCGAGACCTCGCGCGTCAGCAAAAAGGTCAACGCCTTCTTGCTGCCCTCGTCCGGCGACAGCTTGATCAGCGCCTCGTAGGTCTGCCGCGCGCCGGCCTCGGCCGCGATGTCGGCCCGCAGGTCGCGCACGACGTTGCCGCCCTCGTTGACGTAGGCCGAGGTCCAGGCCTGGCCCTGGCTGTCGACGAGGTGGGGGCCCATGCCGCGCACGGCGAACAGCGTGCTCCTGTACGCCGCATCTTTGGCGGCACCGGTGCCCTTTTCGGTGTGCTGCTCGATCATCCGGCCGACCATTTCGAGGTGGCTGAACTCCTCGATCGCGATGTCGTGCAGCATGTCGCGGATCGCCTTGTCCTCGACATGAAAAGACTGGGTCCAATAAGTCAGCGCGGCGCTGAGCTCGCCGGTCGCACCGCCGAACTGCTCCAGCAGCATTTGTGCGAATTGCGCATCGGCGCCATCGACCTTTACGTCGAACATTAGCTTTTTGTCATGGTAGAACATTGGACATCCCCGTGCTGAGAGAGCCGTCGCCTGATGCAGGCTTAGGCTCTCAACAGATTTGTGCTGGGGAGGTTCCGGCTTCTCTTTTTTGGTTACTGGGCGGCACGCGAAACACGTCGCGCGCACTGCGCCCGAACCGTGCTGATCCCCTCAGAGCCTTGCCGGATCGGCGATGGCGACGAGCAGATCCTGATATTCTTCGCAGGTGGTGCCGCAGAGCTTTTTGATGATCCGCAGCTGGGCCTCGGCACGTGAAATATCGCCTTTGATGACATAGGCTTCGCCGAGATATTCGCGAACCTGCGCGTAATCCGGGTCGAGTGCCACAGACTTCAGGTAATAGCCGATCCCCTCGTCGACCCGGCCCATCCGGCGCGTTGCGTATCCGCGATAATTGAGCGCCACCGCGGTATTCGGATCCTTCATCAGATCGAGCGCCGCGAGCGCCTCGGTATATCGGCCGGCCTTGGCCAGAGCGTAGGCGTTGTCGGCGAAATTCTTGTCCGGCAACACCCCGTTCTCGGCCTTGACGCATTTTTGGCTGCGGCTGTCCCAGACCTCGCCGTTGCCGCAGGTCGGGGTGCTCGACCTGTCGTCGCCGCTGCCGCCGCCATCGGCGAATGCCGGCCCGGCGGACATCAGGCCCAGTCCGAACGCCACCGCCGCCAACACCCCGCAGCCCGCTGCCGGCATCGCGATGCTCATCAACGCCTCCCTGACTGTCTAATCCGTTAGACCACTCCGGCTGCGGTTTATTCCACGCCGGCTGAAGCGGCAAGGCGCGACGGATGCGCGGGATAGACGCCGAGGATCTTGAGCTCGCGCGAGAAGAAAGCGAGCTCCTCGAGCGCCAAGCTCAACGGGCGATCCTCGGGGTGGGCTTCGACATCGGCATAGAACTGCGTCGCGGTAAAGGCGCCGCCGACCATGTAGCTTTCGAGCTTGGTCATGTTGATGCCGTTGGTGGCGAACCCGCCCAGCGCCTTGTAGAGTGCTGCCGGCACGTTGCGCACGCGAAAGAAGAACGTCGTAACCGAAGGCGCCCCGCGCGCCGGCCGCGCTGCCTCGCGCGACATGATCATGAAGCGCGTCGTGTTGTGCTCGGCGTCCTCGATATTCTCTTTGAGCGAGGCGAGGCCGTAGATCTTGCCGGCGAGCTCGGAGGCGATTGCGGCGACGGTCGGGTCGCCGAGGACGGAGATTTCGGCCGCGGCCCCGGCGGTGTCGGCGGCGACGATCGGCTCGAGCCCGAGTTCGCGGATCAGCTTGCGGCACTGCGAGAGCGCGTGGACATGGCTCCTGACCGTGCGGATTTGGGTAAGGCTCGCCCCCGGCAGCGCCAGCAGATGATGGTTCACCGGCTCGAAATGCTCGCCGATGATGTGCAGCCCCGAATCCGGCATCAGGTGATGGATGTCGGCGACACGGCCGGCGAGCGAATTTTCGATCGGGATCATCGCCAACCGCGCCCGGCCCTCGCGCACCGCGGCAAAGGCGTCCTCAAACTGGTTGCACGGCAAGGTCGCCATTTCGGGAAAGACGTGCCGGCAGGCGAGGTCGGAATAAGCCCCGGAGGCACCCTGAAACGAGATCGTCCGCGCCGGATCGGGGGCTTTGGGCATGGAAGCGGCCATGATCTTATTGCTGTCGTTGCATCAATCGGCGGGCCTGCGCGAGATCGGCTGGGGTGTCGACCTGAACTCCTAGACGCGCAGCTGCGATCAGGCTGACCGAGATGCGCATGCCGGCTTCGAGCGCGCGCAGTTGCTCGAGCCGCTCGCGCTGTTCGAGCACGCCCCGAGGCAGAGCGACGAACCGCTCCAGCGCCGCTCGGCGATAGGCGTAGAGGCCGATATGCTCGTAATGCGGGCCGTCGCCCCACGGCACCGCGGCCTTGCTGAAATAGAGCGCGCGCGCCGGCAGCGCCGGGTCGGCGAAACCGGCGGCAACCTTGTTGACGCTGGTGTCGGCGAGCGCCGCGTCGTCCTCGATCCTCGCCGCGAGGGTCGCAATGTCGGTTTCCGGGTCGGCGAGGCCGGCGAGCGCCACGCGGATCGCGGCGGGGTCGAGCATCGGCAGGTCGCCCTGGACATTGACGACCGCGTCGTGCCGGCGCTCCGGGTCGAGGCGCATGATCGCTTGGTGGATGCGGTCGGAGCCGGTCGGCAACCCCGGGTCCGTCAAAATCGCCCGGCCGCCGGCCGCCTCGATCGCCGCGGCAATTTCCGGGTCGCCGCAAGCGACGACGACAGGTGCGATCTCGGCCGCGACGGCGCGGCGCCAGACATGCACGATCATCGGCACCCCGGCGATCTCGGCGAGCGGCTTTCCCGGCAGCCGCGTCGATGCGAGCCGGGCGGGGATCAGGATGATCGGGTTTTGCGAGGCGGCAGTCACGGCGGGCTTGCTCGGCGGGCGGGTCCAGGTATCGGGCAGCGACAACATGCCCGGTTCGGAGGATCGCAGAAAGCGTGATAATTCATTTGAGTTGTCGGAGGGAATTCGATTTCCTGCCGGACCCGGCGCGGTGGGGAAGGTCGTCGATGTCGTCTTTCGAGTGGAACAAGATCATTGCCTCGGTACTGACCGCGCTGATTGTCGCGATGGTCGCAGGAATTCTGTCGAACATGCTGGTCAAACCGAAACCGCTCGAAAAGCCGGTGTTCATCGTCGCCGGGGCTCCCGCAACGACCCCGGCCGAGCAGGCCCCTGCCGCACCCAAGCTCGAGCCGATCGCCCCGCTGCTCGCCAAGGCCGATGCCAAGAAGGGCCAAGAAGAAACCACGGTGTGTCAGGTGTGTCATACCTTCACCAAAGGCGGGCCAAACAAGATCGGGCCCAACCTTTGGGACGTCGCCGGCCAACCGATCGGCGAGGATCGCGGCGGCTTTGCGTTCTCCAGCGCATTGGAGGCGCATAAGGGGCAAAAATGGGATCCGGAAACACTGAACCAATGGCTGGATAATCCGCAGCAGTTTGCCCCGGGCACCAAGATGACCTTTGCCGGGTTCCCAAAGGCCCAGGACCGCGCCGATGTCATCGCCTATCTGCAGAGCTTGAAGTAGCTTCCCCGGACCAGGTTCGCTCCGCTGTCCGAAATCGACGACTTCATCGCTCTCGCATCCGATCTGGCCGATGCCGCCGGTGCGGCGATCCGGCCTTATTTCCGCCAGCCTCTGGCGGTAGACGAGAAACCCGACATGACCCCGGTCACCGCTGCCGACCGCGCCGCCGAAGCGGCGATGCGCGGAATGATCGAAAGCCGCTTTCCCGATCACGGCATCGTCGGCGAGGAGTACGGCCGCGTGCGCGAGGATGCCGAATTTGTTTGGGTGCTCGACCCGATCGACGGCACCAAATCCTTTATCAGCGGAGTGCCGCTGTTCGGGACGTTGATCGCGCTGACCCGCGCCGGCCGGCCGATCCTCGGCATTATCGACCAGCCGATCTCCCACGAGCGCTGGGTCGGCGCCGCCGGCGGTCGAAGCACCCTGAACGGCGCCGCGATCCGCTGCCGCGTGAGCCCCGGCCTCGAGACAGCCACTTTGTTCGCGACCACGCCCGACATGTTCCGCGGACCCGATGCCGAGGGCTTTGCCCGGGTCTCGGCCGCGGTTAAGCTCACCCGCTTTGGCGCCGATTGCTATGCCTATGGCCTGCTCGCCGCCGGTTTTATCGATCTCGTCCTTGAAGCGAGCCTGAAGCCCTACGATTTTTGCGCGATCGTCCCGATCGTCGAAGGAGCGGGCGGCATCGCCACCGACTGGCGCGGAGCCGAGCTGGGCCTCGCCTCCGACGGCCGGGTCCTCGTCGCCGGCGACCGGCGCACATACCAGGCGGCATTGGCGCTCCTCCACGGATGAGCAGGTCACAAGGACAACGCGTATGCGTAGAGTATCGGCGATCGCGGCTGC
>DATKHX010000201.1:0-24743 GCA_035510075.1 Allostellaceae bacterium | reverse complement strand
AAAATCGAGCTCGGCGCGCGTTGTCGCGAACAAGAAATAGCTCTGGTCGCGCGCGGCGTCGCGGGCGCGGTGCAACTCGGCTCCATCCTCGCCGCGAACGCGCCGCACATAATGCCCGGTCGCGAGTGCGGTGGCGCCCAGGTCGCGCGCGGTCGCCAACAGATCGCGAAACTTGATCCGCTGGTTGCAGCGAATGCACGGCACCGGGGTCTCGCCGCGGCGATAGGACTGGGCGAAATCCTCGATCACCTCGCGGCGAAAGCGGCTCTCGTAATCGAGGACGTAATGCGCGATCCCGAGCCGCTCGGCGACGCGCGCGGCGTCGTCGATGTCCCGCCCAGCGCAGCACGCACCCTTGCGCCCGATGGCGGCGCCGTGATCGTAAAGCTGCAAGGTGATGCCGACGACCTCGAACCCGCGCTCGGCGAGCAGTGCGGCCGTCACCGACGAGTCGACCCCGCCCGACATCGCGACGACGACGCGGTGCCCGGCCGGATCGCCGGGCAAATCGATATCCGTCAGAGGTGTGGCCATCAATGCGACTATAGGCGCGGGCGGTGAGCCTTCAAGTCGGTCCACGCTTTGGCTCGTGAAAGGCGAGCGGGGTCAGCGCGCCGCGTCGAGGCCCATTTGCCAGAAATCGGCTTCCAGGCGGGCAGCTGTAGCGAAAGACGCCGCGAGCAAAGAAAAGCGCCCTTCGCCGCCGCGCTGGGCGAATTGCTCGTCGAGGGCCGTTTCGGCGGCGCGGGCGAGATCCTGATACTCGGCGCCGGCATACATTTCGAGCCATTCGCGATAGGGATTGCCCGCGGTCTGCGTCGCGGGATCGGCCGTGCGCTCTTGGGCGATCACGGCGTAGCCGACGATGCAAGGGGCGAGCGCGGTCTCGAGATCGAGCCGGTCGCCGGCAACACCGCGGTCGAGCACAAAGCGGGTATAGGCGATCGTCGCCATTGCTTCCGGTTCGGCCGCCATGGCCGCTTCCGACAGCCCCCAGCCGCGGCAATAGTCGATGTGCAGGCCGATCTCGACATCCAATGTCGCGGCGACGAGCCGCTGCGCCCGGCGCATCTCGGCGAGCGTGTCGGATTTGTAGATCGCGAGGCCCCAGGCGCGCGCGAAATGCGTCAAAAACAGGTAATCCTGGATCAGGTAGCGGCGAAAGCACGCTTGCGGCAATTCGCCGGTTGCGAGCTGCTTGACGAAATCGTGCCCGACATAGGCGCGCCAAGCCTCGGCCGAAGCGGCAACCAATCGCGGAAACAGCCGATTCGGCATTGCCGCTCTGCCGGGTCAGCCGAGCAGCAGGTTGCGGGTCGCCGCCGGCAGGCAAACCGTCAGCCCGTCGAGCTCCTCGGTGATGATGATCTGGCAGCCGAGCCGCGATGTCGTGCTGAGGTTGAAGGCGAGGTCGAGCATGTCCTCCTCGTCCTCGGTCGCGTCCTTCAGCAATTCGTACCATTCGGGATCGATGATCACATGACAGGTCGAGCAGGCGAGGGAGCCCTCGCACGCCCCGTCGATGTCGATGTCGTGGCGATGGGCGACTTCGAGCACCGAGAGGCCGAGCGGTGCATCGACCTCGCGCCGGGTGCCGTCGCGCTCGATAAAGACCATCTTCGGCATCACCGGAATTCCACACCTGGCCGCGGCGCCAGATCCTCGGCGAGCACCGCAGCCGCCAATGCCGGCGCAGCACCAAAGGGCAACTCGGCGGCGACAGCGATTTGCAATAACGCAAGCCCGGCCTGTTCCGCCGCCACCCTGATCCCGGCGGCAGTCGCCGCGTCGGCGGGCGCGGCGAGGACGACGACCGCATGCGTCACCGGCCGGGCGAGCGCGCGTTCGGCCCGCAGGCGGGCACCTTCCAACACCTGCTGCCACCGGGCGCCTGGCTCACCTGGGGCCGGTGCCAGCAGCGCCTGCTCGAAGCCGTCGCGGTCGGCCAGAACCGCCGCGTTCCCCCCGACCGACATCGCGACCACGACGGCATCGCCGACGGCATCGATGCCGATCGCGGCGCCCACCGCATTCGGATCGCTCGGCCCGCCCTCCGGCTCCTCAATTTGGAACAGCTTCACGCGCAACCGCCTCGCTCCGCTTGCCAGCGATTATAGGCGCCGGCTCGACCCGGCCATCCACAATAGCGAGCGGTCGTTTATCAGACGTGAAAGGATTCGCCGCAGCCGCAGCGGCCTTTTTCGTTGGGGTTGCGAAAGGTGAAGCCGCTCTGCAGGTTTTCTTCGACGTAATCCATCTCGGTGCCGAGGATGAACATGACCGCCTTGGGGTCGATCAGCACGGTGACGCCCTTATCCTCGACGATTTCGTCGAACTTGCCCTTCTCGTCGGCATATTCGATCGTGTAGCTGAGCCCGGAGCAGCCGCGCGCCCGCACCCCGACCCGCACCCCGGCCGAAGGCTTGCCACGCTTGGCGAGCAGCGCCCGGATCCGTCCCGCAGCGGCTTCTGTCACCGTCAGCGCCTGCTTTCTCGCCCTCATTCGTTTCTCCGATGCCGGTTCTACACGAGCTATGTGGGGTCGCCGACGCGCTGCCGCACCCCGGCGCCGTCGCTGAGCCGGGCGGCCGCCGCGGCCAGCGCATCGACCGCGAAATCAACCTCCGCGGCACTGTTGAAGCGGCCAAGGCCGATGCGGATCGCGGAATTCGCCACCGCGTCGGGCAGGCCGAGCGCGCGCAGCACATAAGACGGCTCGACCTTGGCCGAGGTGCAGGCCGAGCCGGTCGAGATCGCGATCGACGGGCATGCCTCGATCAAAGAGGGCGCCTCGATCCCCGGAAAGCTCAGGTTGAGATTGCCCGGCAACCGCCGCTCGGGATCGCCGTTGAGACCGAGCCCCGGAACCCGGCGCTCCAGGCCCCGATGCAGCCGGTCGCGCAGCTGGCGCAGGCGAGGCGCCTCTACCGCCATTGCGTCGGCGGCGATTGCCGCGGCGCGGCCGAGCCCGACGCAAAGCGGCGTCGGCAAGGTGCCGGACCGCAGACCGCGCTCCTGGCCGCCGCCGTCGATCAACGGCAGCAGGCGCACGCGCGGCCGGCGGCGGACGTAGAGCACGCCCACACCCTTTGGGCCGTAAAGCTTGTGCCCGGAAATCGACATCAGGTCGATATGCATCGCTTCGACGTCGAGCGGGATCTTGCCCGCGGCCTGCGCCGCGTCGGTATGGAACAGCACGCCGCGGGCGCGGCACAGCGCACCGATCTCGGCGAGCGGCTGGATCACGCCGATCTCGTTGTGCGCGGCCAGAACCGAGACCAAGAGAGTGCGGTCGGTCAATGCCGCTTCGAGCTTGTCGAGCGCCACCAGGCCGTCGGGCTCGACCGGCGCATAAGTCACGTCGAAGCCTTCGCGCTCCAGCTGCGCGCAGCTTTCGAGCACGCATTTGTGCTCGGTCGTCAGGGTCACGATGTGGTCGCGGACGCCGCCCGCCTGGGGATAGGCGCGGGCAAAGTGTGCCGCGCCCTTGATCGCGAGGTTGTTGGCTTCGGTGGCGCCGGAGGTAAAGACGATCTCGCGCGGGTCGGCATGGATCAGTGCCGCAATTTCGGCGCGTGCGTCCTCGACCGCCGCGGCGGCGACGTGGCCATAGCCGTGGCTGGTGCTGTGCGGATTGCCGAAATGCTCGGTGAAATACGGCAGCATCGCTTCGATCACGCGCGGATCGACCCGCGTCGTCGCCTGATTGTCGAGATAGATCGGCGGTGTATTGGCGTTGGCGTTGTTGTCGGCGATCGAATTCATGCGGCGCGCGCCTCCTCGGCAAAGCCGCGCCGGCGACGGTAGAGAGCGGCCCAGGACTGAATGCAAGCATCGACCTCGGCCGCGGTCGAGCTCCAGCCGAGGCTGACGCGGATCGTCGACGAAGCAATATCGGGCGGCAGCCCCATCGCCGCAAGCACGTGGCTCGGGCCGACCTTGCCCGACGAGCAGGCGGCCCCGGCGCTGACCATGACGCCGTCGAGATCGAGCGCGATGATCTGGGTCTCGGCCGAGGTGCCGGGCATCGCGATCGCGGAGGTGTTCGGCAGACGCGGAGCCGCAGCGCCGACCACCACCGCCTCGGGCGCCAGTGCCACGATTGCCGCTTCGAACGCGTCGCGGAGGCTACGGACCCGCTCGTAGGCGTCGATCTCGGCTGCGGCGGTTTCAGCGGCAGCAGCGAAGCCGGCGATCCCGGGAACATTCTCGGTGCCGGCGCGATGTCCGCGCTCCTGTCCGCCGCCGCGCAACATCGGCGTCAGATCGAGCCCACCCTTCACGACCAGCGCGCCGACCCCAGGCGGGCCGCCGAGCTTGTGCGCCGACAAGGTCAGCAGATCGGCGCCGACCTCGGTCATGTCGAGCCGCATCTTGCCGGCCGCCTGCACCACGTCGCAATGAAAGAGAGCGCCTCCCGCATGCGCCAGCCGCGCGATCTCTGCCGTCGGCTGCACGATTCCGGTCTCGTTGTTGGCGAGCATGACCGAGACCAATGTCGGCCGCGAATCGCCGGCGAGAAGGTCCGCGAGAGCATCGAGCCTGACGATTCCATCGCGATCGACCGGGATCCGCTCGGCCTCGGGAACCGCGCGCAACACCGAATCATGCTCGACCGCCGACACCAGCACCCTCTGTCGCCCGGCGCCGAGCAATGCCAGATGGTTGGCCTCGGTGCCGCCGCTGACAAAGACGATGCTGTCGGGCGGAGCGCCGACCAAAGCGGCGACGGCGATCCGGCTGCGCTCGACGAGATGCCGCGCGGCGCGGCCGCGGCGATGGACCGAAGAGGGATTGCCGCACCACGCCAGCGCCGCCGTGACCGCCGCAGCCGCCTGCGGCCGCAGCGGTGCGGTCGCGTTCCAATCGAGATAGGTCTCTGCCCGTGACACGGCACCGTTTCTCATCGTGTTCCTTGTGAGGCGCCCGCGAAGCTTTCGCGGTGAACCCGGCCGCTGGTGCCCAGCACACGGTGCTCGCATACATCGGCGAGCGAGACCGAGCTTAGATATAGGTGGATCTGATTGCCCAACTCCTCCCACAAATCATGGGTCAGGCAACGGGTGCGGTTGCCGCGGCAACCGATCGGCGCGCCGGGAGCGCAGCGCGTCGCGCGGATCGGCTCGTCGACCGCGAGGATGATGTCGGCGATGCGGATCTCGCCGCGGTCATTGGCGAGCAGATAGCCGCCGCCCGGTCCGCGCACGCTCTTGACGAGGCCGCCCTTGCGCAACATCGCGAACAACTGCTCGAGGTAGGACAGCGAAATCTCCTGCCGCTCGGCGATCTCGGCGAGCGTGACCGGGCCGCCGCCACCGCTGTGCTGGGCAAGGTCGACCATCGCCATGACGGCGTAGCGGCCCTTGGTGCTGAGCCTCATCCAGGAATCCTCACGAGGCCCGCGCCCCGCTGTCGTCCGTCCCATTGCCGCCCGAGGCCACGAGCCGCAACGCCGGCGCAGCACCGGGCGCCGGAGCATCGAAGACGCTCGCTGCCGCCTGCGTCTGCTCGAGCTCATTCACCTGGGCGCGCAGGCTGGCGACCTCGTCGACGAGACCGTTGAGCGCGCGGGCGATCGGGTCGGGGATGTCGCCGCACACGGCATAGGGCTGAAAGGCCGGCCGCGGCTCGGCGGCGGCGTTGCGCCGGGCGACTTGGCGAGCCGGGTTGCCGACCATCGTGGCGCCGTCGGGGACCTCGCGCAGCACCACCGCGGCGGCGCCGATGCGTGCCCCGTCGCCGACCCGGAACGGCCCCAGCACCTGCGCGCCGGAACCGACGATGACACTGCTGCCCAAGCTCGGATGGCGCTTTTGCCCGCGGGTGAGCGAGGTGCCGCCCAGGGTCACACCTTGGTAAAGCGTGCAATCGTCGCCGATTTCGGCGGTCTCGCCGATCACCACGCCCATGCCGTGGTCAATAAACAGCCGCCGGCCGATTTTGGCACCGGGGTGGATTTCAATCCCGGTCAAGAGGCGCCCGAGATGCGATACGAACCGTCCGGCGAGCAGCCACCGTCGGCGCCACAGCCAATGCGCGACGCGGTGATAAACCAGCGCGTGAAACCCCGGGTAGCACAGCGCGACCTCGAGCCGCGAGCGGGCAGCCGGGTCGCGCACCAGCGTTGCGTCAATTTCCTCGCGCAGGTTCTTCCACAGCATCGGTGTCACTATATTAATGTGTCCGCGGACAACCGCGCCGAACCCGTGCACGGAAGCCGTGAACGAGCATATAATTGTCCGACAAAAATGATCAAGAAATGCGGGCGCATAGATAAACCATCGGGATGCCGGCCGCCGACCGGCACGCTCGGATTTCACCTGGAACCATCATGCCTGAGGTAATCATCAACGGGCCGGAAGGCCGGATCGAAGGACGCTATCACCACGCCCGAGGACCCAACTCGGCGATGGCGCTCGTGCTGCACCCGCATCCGCAGCACGGCGGGACGATGAACAACAAGCTGGTCTATGGGTTGTACCAGTCGTTCGTTCGCCACGGCTTTTCGACGCTGCGGTTCAACTTTCGCGGCGTTGGCCGCAGCCAGGGCAGCTTCGATCGCGGCGAGGGCGAGCTTTCCGACGCCGCCTCGGCGCTCGATTGGCTGCAGACCTACAACCCGAACGCCGGCACCTGCTGGGTGGCGGGGTTTTCGTTCGGAGCCTGGATCGGCATGCAGCTGTTGATGCGGCGGCCCGAGATCGAGAGCTTTATCGCGGTCGCACCGCCCGCCAACGTCTACGACTTCACGTTTCTGGCGCCGTGCCCGTCCTCCGGTCTGATCCTGCAAGGCGACCAGGACACGGTGGTGCCGCCCGACTCGGTGCAGAAGCTCGTCACGAAGCTGTCGCACCAACGCGACATCAAGATCGACTTTCGTAAGATTCCCGGCGCTGATCATTATTTCGCCGACCAGCTCGACACGATCGCTAGCCACGTCGACGGCTATATCCGCGACCATCTGCGCCTCGGGGGCAAGCCCGCCACGACGCCGCAAGGCCGTGGCGTCAGGTAGCGGGCAGCGCAGTCAATCCGCGAAAGGGTCGCGAACCAGGACCGTGTCGTCGCGCTCGGGGCTCGTCGACAGCAACGCCACCGGCGCGCCGATCAGCTCTTCGAGCCGGACGATATATTTGATCGCGGTCGCCGGCAGATCGGCCCAGGAGCGGGCGCCACGGGTGCTCTCGCGCCAGCCTTCGGCGGTTTCGTAAACCGGCTCGATTTCGGCCTGGGCCGTCATCCCCGCCGGGACATAGTCGTAAATCTCACTGCCGCGGCGATAGGCCGTGCAGATCTTGACCTCGTCAAAACCGTCGAGCACGTCGAGCTTGGTGAGCGCGATGCCGCTGATGCCGCCGGTCTTGATCGCCTGGCGCACCGCGACCGCATCGAACCAGCCGCAGCGCCGTTTGCGCCCGGTGACGACTCCGAACTCGCGCCCGCGCTCGCCGAGGGTATCGCCGATCGCGTCCGACAGCTCGGTCGGGAACGGGCCGGTGCCGACGCGCGTCGTATAGGCTTTGGTAATCCCGAGGACAAAGCCGATCGCGTTCGGCCCGACCCCCGATCCGGCCGCGGCCTGCCCTGCGACGGTGTTAGAGGAAGTCACGAAGGGGTAGGTGCCGTGGTCCACGTCGAGCATCGTGCCTTGCGCGCCTTCGAACAGGATGCGCTTGCTTTGGCTGCGCGCCTCGTCGAGCAGGCGCCAGACCGGACCGGCATAGGGCAAGATGCGCTGAGCAATCCCGCGCAAAGCGGCGAGGAGCTCGAGCCGATCGACCTCCGGCTCGCCAAGCCCGCGCAGCAGCGCATTGTGATGCACCAACAAATCATCGACCCGCCATTCGAGAGCCTGCGAGTCGGCGAGGTCGCAAACGCGGATCGCCCGGCGCCCGACTTTGTCCTCGTAGGCGGGACCGATGCCGCGACCCGTCGTGCCGAGCTTCTTGTCACCCCGACGCTCCTCGCGGGCACGGTCGAGGGCGCCATGCGAGGGCAGAATCAATGCGGCATTGTCGGCTAGCCTTAGTGTTTCTGGGGTGACTTCGACACCTTTTTTGCCGATCGCTTCGATCTCCTCGATCAATGCCCAAGGGTCGATGACGACGCCGTTGCCGATGATCGACAATTTTCCCGGCCGGACCACGCCTGAGGGCAGCAGGCTCAGCTTGTACTCGACATTGCCGACGACGACGGTGTGGCCGGCATTGTGCCCGCCCTGGAAACGGACCACGACATCGGCGCGCTCCGACAGCCAATCGACAATCTTTCCCTTTCCTTCGTCACCCCACTGGGCGCCGACGACCGTGACATTGCCCATCTCGGACCTCCCTCAGCCGAGCGCCCGCGGCTCGCCTTCGTCGAGGATATGGGTGCAGCCGAGGCGGCGTGCCTCGGCCCGCCAGTCGGCGGCAGGCTCGAGCGCCGCGACGGTGATCCAGCCTTTGTCGCGCAGCGCGGCGGCGCGGCCGCGCGCGGCGCCGAGCGGCAGCAGCAAGCGGCGCAGCGGCGGGGCATCGGGCAATGTCCGCAGGATCGTATCGGTATAAAGGGTGAACCCGGTCGCCGGCTCCGGCGCCGCCGGATCCCCCGCCTGATAGCGCCCGCCTCGCCCCAATTCCCCGCTCGAGCCGCACGCCGCCGCGCCACCGGCGAAGAACGTGAAGCTGATACCGGTATGGTATTCGAAGCCGCGGTTTTCGACCGGGTCGACCGTCACCTTCAAATCGGGTGCGGCATCCTCGAGCCCGTCGAGCACGGCGCCGAGCCGCACCCGCTCGGCCCGCGCCCGCGGCGGCAAATCGAGGCGATCGAGGGCGGCGAGCGCCGTCTTTGCCGGCCCCGCCGCCGCCAAGAGCCGACCAAGCAGCTCCCCGGCCGCGCCGGCCGTGGCGGCGACGGCGGCGGCGTCCTTGTGGTCGAGCGCCGCGCGCAGGGCGGCGGCTCGCTCGCCGGATATGCCATAGGCATCGGCCACCGCAGGGACCAGCGTCGGCAGGGTGACGTCAACCGACAGATGAAGCACGCCCAGCGCCGCCAAGCCCTCGCCGGCGACGGCAATCGCCTCGACATCCGCAGGCGGGCCGGAGCCGCCGATCAGCTCGGCCCCGACTTGCCCGATCTGGCGCTCGGGCCGGATTTCCGAGCCCTTCACCCGCAACACCTGACCCGAATAGCTGAGGCGCAACGGGCGCGCGGCATTGCCCAGCCGGGTTGCGGCGATACGGGCGATTTGCGGCGTCATGTCGGCGCGCACGCCGATCATGCGCTGCGAGCCCGGGTCCATCGTTCGGAACGTCGCGGTCGCCATTGCGGCCCCGGCACCGGAAAACAACGTCTCCTCGAATTCGACGAGGGGCGGCTTGACCCGCTCGTAGCCATGCGCGGCGAGGGTCGCCATCAGCCGCGCCACGACCCCCGCCTCGCTCTCGGCTTCGGGCGGCAGCAGGTCGCGCATGCCGGTCGGCAGCAACGCGGGGTGCGGGGCGTCGTTCATCGCGTCAGTTTGCACCACCCCGGCGCGCGGCACACGGAGAAAGCAATCTCGATCAAGTCCCCCCGTTCAGTTCGCCCCTAAAACCGCAGCGATTTGACCTGGATCACGTTGGGCAGACCGCGCACGGTGTCGAGGACCGCGGGCGAGAGCGGCTGATCCACCTCGACGAGGCAGATCGCGTCCTGGCCTGCTGCTGTGCGGCCGAGGTGAAACGTCGCGATATTGACCGACGCAGTGCCCATCGTCTGCCCCAGCGCGCCGATAAAGCCCGGCTTGTCGAGGTTGCGCACGAACAGCATGTTGCCGCCGAGCTCGGCCTCGAGCGGGATGCCCTCGACGGAGACGAGGCGCGGCTTGTCGCCGCCGAACAAGGTGCCGGCGACCTCGCGCGGGCGGCGCTCGGCAACCGGGCCGTTCGGCGTCACGACGACGCGGATCAGGGTTTGGTAATCGCCGGGCTCGGCGCGCCGGGTTTCGCTGACCCGGATGTCGCGGTCGCGGCAGATCACCGGCGCGTTGACCATGTTGACGCTGGCGAGCTGCGGCGCCAGGAGCGCGGTCAGCACGATCGCGGTCAACGGCTTGACGTTGAGCTCGGCGATCGCCCCCTCGTATTCGACCGAGACGGCCGTGATGCCGCTTTCGGTCAGCTGACCGGCAAAGTTGCCGAGCTGCTCGGCAAGGGTAATGTAGGGCTTGATCCGCTTGGCTTCCTCGGCGGTCAACGAGGGCATGTTGACGGCATTGGCGACCGCACCCGTCAGCAGAAAATCCGCCATCTGCTCGGCGATCTCGACGGCGACATTTTCCTGCGCCTCGGTCGTGGCCGCACCCAGATGCGGCGTTGCGACGACATTGTCGCGGCCGAAGAGCGGGTTCTTGCGCGCCGGCTCCTCGACAAAAACGTCGATCGCCGCACCGGCCACTTGGCCGCTGTCGAGCGCCGCGGCGAGGTCCTCCTCGACGACAAGGCCGCCGCGCGCGCAATTCACCAGCCGCACCCCGCGCTTCATCTTGGCGAGCGCCGCGGCGTCGATGATGTTTTTGGTGGTTTCGGTCAGCGGGGTGTGCAAGGTGACGAAATCGGCGCGCGCCAGCAATTCGTCGAACGCCACCTTGTCGACGCCGAGATCGATTGCGCGCTCGGCCGACAGGAACGGGTCGTAGGCGACGACCTTCATCCGCAGCCCGAGCGCGCGCACCGCGACGCTCGCCCCGACATTGCCGCAGCCGATGACCCCGAGCGTCTTGCCGGTCAGCTCGACGCCCATAAAGCGGGATTTTTCCCATTTGCCAGCCTGGGTCGAGCGGTCGGCGGCGGGAATTTCGCGGCAGAGGGCAAACAACATTGCGATCGCGTGCTCGGCCGCCGTCGTCGAATTGCCATAGGGCGTGTTCATGACGACGACGCCGCGCTGGGTCGCCGCGGCCACGTCGATATTGTCGACGCCGATGCCGGCGCGGCCGATGATCTTCAGTTTGGGTGCGCCGGCGAGGAGTTCGGCGGTGACCTTGGTCGCCGAGCGCACGGCGAGTCCGTCATACCCGGCGACCCGCGCTTTCAGCTCCGCGGCGGTAATGCCCGGCAGCATATCGACCTCGATCCCGCGCGCCGCCAAAATTTCCGCCGCGCGCGGGCTCAAATCATCGGAAATCAATACTTTCGGCATGGGTGCTCCGATTGCGTGGACGGCTTGCGATTGCATTAGAGAAATGGCGGCAGGGCGAATAATGACCTCAGCCTCATGCATACATCAGAGGATAGGGAAACGTTTAGCATGAATTCAGCAGCTTTTCTAATACTTCTGAACCCCCTTCGACCGTTTCATCACCCAAAAAGCGGGAAATTTCGATATGGTCATCCTCAAATATCTCAATCTCCACGCGCTGTCCAACCATTGTCACCGACAACCGAATCGAATCCGAGCGCGTGCGCTCAATCGAATAATGCAACCGGGCATCTTCGAGCATTCGCATCGTCCTAAATACGGCAGACGACATCCCGGTCTCCTACGCTGTGACCATCAAAATTACTTACGAAATCGACGGTCTATTAACAGTTTTCTGGCTGTCTGCGCCGCTCGGCTCCCCGCTTTTGCCGCCTCCAAAACAGCGTCGACGGCCATATCCAGGAACTCGGCGGGAAAGACACGCAACACACTCGCCTTGCAGTTCTGTTCGATAAATTGCCGGCATGTCCGGGGTTGAGGCCTCCGAGGCAGTTGCACGCGGTCAGTTAAGCGGCTTTTGCTGCCTGGCGCTGCTCGTCCCAGGCCCAGTCGAGCCATGGCATCAGCGCCTCGACGTCGCCGGCCTCGACGGTGGCGCCGGTCCAAATCCGGATCCCCGGCGGCGAGGCGCGATGGCTCGCGATGTCGTAGGCGGCGTGCTCTTTTTCGAGCCGCGCCGTCATTGTGCGCACGGTCTGAAAGCGGTCGTCGGGCGACAGCGCGGTAAACCACGGCTCGACGATCTTGAGCTGCGGCGAGGTGCAGGAGATCGCTGACGGGTCTTCCGCCAAAAATTCGATCCAGGGCGTGCGCCGGGCCCAGGCGGCGACCACCGACAGGTTCTTTTCCGAACGCGCGACGAGTCCGTCGAGGCCGCCCACCGACTCGGCCCATTCGAGCGAGTCGAGCGCGTCCTCGACGCACAGCATCGACGGCGTGTTGATCGTCTCGCCCTGGAACACGCCTTTGATCAGCTTGCCCTTCGAGGTCAGGCGAAAGAGCTTTGGCAACGGCCACGGCGGCGCATAGCTCTCCAGCCGCTCGACCGCGCGCGGCGACAGCGCCAGCATCCCGTGCGCCGCCTCGCCGCCGAGCGCCTTCTGCCACGACCAGGTGACGACATCGAGCTTGTCCCACGGCAGCCGCATCGCAAACACCGCCGAGGTCGCATCGCAGATCGCGAGGCCCTTGCGGTCGGCGGCGATCCAGTCACCGTTCGGCACGCGCACGCCGGAGGTGGTGCCGTTCCACGGGAACACCACATCGCGCGCCCAATCGACCTCACCCAGATTGGGGAGCCGGCCATAGGGCGCGTGCAAAACCCGGACATCGGGCAATTTCAGCTGCTTGACGTCGTCGACCCAGCCCTCGCCAAAATTCTCCCAGGCGAGCATGTCGAGGCCGCGCGCGCCCAACAGCGACCACATCGCGATCTCGATCGCGCCGGTGTCCGAGCCGGCGACGACGCCCACGTGCCAATCGACCGGGACGCCGAGAATCGCGCGCGAGCGGTCGACGACCTCGACGATCCGCGCTTTGCCGATGCCGGAGCGATGCGAGCGGCCGACCAGCGCCGTTTCCAGCGCCGCCGGTGACCAGCCCGGCCGCTTGGCACAAGGTCCGGATGAAAAACACGGGTTGCGCGGGCGCCGTGTCGGCTTCATCTCGCCCTTCCTTAATGAAATCGAGCCGACCCATCCTGGGCGGCATCCCGCGCCGAAACTTATGGACGAGCTTGGGCAACGTCAATGCGGCAGCGCAGCATTTACTTTGAATTGCTTAAGCACCAGCTGCCAAAGGAACCGCGTAGCTCACGGCGCGCTCCGCCCGGCTGCATAACTTTCCCAGCCGGCGCGGCGCAGCCCGCAAGCCGGGCAGTCGCCGCAGCCGCATCCCCATTCGTGGCGATGGCTGCGGTCGCCCAGGTAGCAGCTGTGGGTCTCCTCGCGGATCAACTCGACGAGCGCGCCGCCGCCGAGATCGTGCGCCAGCGCCCAGGTCGCGGCTTTGTCGCGCCACATCAGCGGCGTCCGGATTACAAAACGATGATCCATGCCGAGCGACAATGTCGCCTGCAATGCTTTGAGCGTGTCGTCCCGGCAATCGGGATAGCCCGAGTAATCGGTCTCGCACATGCCGCCGACCAGATGGCGCGCGTCGCGCCGGTACCCGATCGCCGCCGCCAACACAAAGAACATCAGGTTGCGGCCCGGAACGAAGGTGTTCGGCAGCCCGGTTTTGCCAAAGGCGATCGCGGTGTCGCGGGTCAGCGCGGTATCGCTGATCCGGCCCAAGACGCCGCAATCGATCAGGTGATCCTCGCCGAGCCTGGCGCTCCATTCCGGAAACTCGCGGCGCAGGCCGGCAATGACAGCCACCCGGCAATCGAGCTCGATGCGGTGGCGCTGACCGTAATCAAAACCGATCGTCTCGACCGCGGCAAAGCGGCTGAGCGCCCAGGCGAGACAGGTCGCCGAATCTTGGCCCCCGGAAAAGAGCACGAGCGCCTTTTCCGGCTGTTTTGCTTGGGTTTGTCGCGCCGCAGCCATACCCCACGAATAGCCCTCGAAGCAGCCGCGATCAACCGCGACGCCGGCGGTGCACCGAGGCAGGATCAGCTAGCGCTTGACCAGGCTGGCCACCAGAAAACCGACGGCAAAGGCGACCGCCATGCTGGTCAGCGGGTTGTGCTCGACCGTCTCCGACACCGTCCCGACCGCCCGTTCGCCCTGTTCGCGCAGCTGCTGGGCGAGCTCACGCGCCCGCTCCTGCGCTTCCTGCGCCCATTGCTCGCTGGCCTGCGTCAGATCTTTGATCGACTTCGACGCCTGGTCGACGACCGAGCGCAGCTTTTCGATCGCTTCCGTCGCTTGGCTGAAGCTGAACATGGCATTGCCGTCGCCGGCCGGTCGTTCTCCGCTTTCTTGCTTTTCCGCCATTTCCGTACGCTTCCTTTGAATAGACGTAGCGATGCCAATCGGTTGTTGGAGGAAACGCGCGGCGACGCGAATCGCTCCCTATTCCCTGCTGCCGGGGCGAAGCCGCTGGTATAGTGGCCCGCGACCCTCGGCGGAGAAGTCATGAGCGCCAATTCCAATCCCTACCTCGCATTGGGCGTGCGGCCCTTTATCAATTGCTGCAGCGTGCGCACGATGCATGGCGGCAGCCTGATGCTGCCGCAGGTGCGCGAGGCGATGGCCGAGGCGTCGCGCTGGTTCGTCAATTTGGACGAGCTGATGGAAGCGGCGGGCCGGCGGCTAGCCTTGCTGACCGGCGCCGAATGGGGCATCGTCACCTGCGGCAGTGCTGCCGCGGTGGCGCTCGGCACCGCCGCCTGCGTCGCCGGCAACGACCCGGTCAGGATGCTTCGCCTGCCGTTTACCGAAGGCATGGTGAACCGGGTCATCATTCCGCGGACCCAGCGCTTTGCCTATGACCAGGCAGTGCGGATGATCGGCTGCCACATCGTCGAGATCGACACCCGCGAGGAGCTCGACCGGGCGTTGGAAGAACCGGTGGCGATGGTCGTGCTGCTCGGCAAGCAGGAGCATCTGTGCCCGGTGCGGCTCGAGGAATTCGCCGCGATCATGAAGCCGCGCGACATTCCGATCATGGTCGACGCCGCCTCCGAGCATCTCGAGCGGCCGAGCCCGTGGCTCGCGCGCGGCGCCGATCTCGTCATCTACAGCGGCGGCAAATTCCTGCGCGGGCCGCAGACGAGCGGCTTGCTGCTAGGCTCGAAGCGGCTGGTCGAGGCGGCTTGGCGCAACGCCTCGCCGCACCAGGCGCTGGGCCGGCCGATGAAGGTGTCGAAGGAGGACATCATCGGCGCCCTGGCCGCGGTCGAATACTGGTTCGAGGAACGCGACCGCGGCGCCGAGCGGCAGAAATGGTACGACGACCTCGCCATCATCGCCGAACGGATCGGACGAATGCCCGGTGCCGGGAGCGAGATCGTCGAGCCGGTGGGCGTCGATTTGGTGCCGCGGCTGCGTGTCTCGTGGGACCGCGTCGAGTACCCGATCGACGGGCTCGGGCTGCGCCAGCGTGCGCTCGACGGCGAGCCGCGGATCATGCTCGACGACAACTCGGCGACCGACAATGCGATCGAGATCGACCCGTTCCAGCTGCAGCCTCGCGAAGCGGCCGAAGTCGGCGATACGATCGCAGCAGTTCTGGGCGCCTCGCGCCGGAATGTGTTCGAACCGGCGCGTCCGGCGCCGATCGAAATCGGCGGTGAATGGGAGATGCGCGTCGATTTTCTGCACGGCGCCCGCACCCATCGGCTCAACATCGAGCAGCGCGGCGCCGAGCTCGCCGGGCACCAGCGCTCGACCGGGTTCGAGGGGCCGGTCAGCGGCGCGCTGCGCGGGAACGCGGTGCGGCTCGCCTTCAGCGGGCACTACGAGGGCAGCACGATCTCGTATCTGTTCGACGGCGAGATCCGGGGCGGGGGGATGAGCGGGACCGCACTGCTGGGTGCGGCCAGCGACCAGAACGCCGGCATCGTCAACAAGAGCCAGTTCGGCGCCGGAAGCTGGCAGGCGCAGCGGGTCGGGTGAGGAGGCCGCGATGCCCTCCCCCAGCACCCGACAGCGAGAACCCATCCCGAAACCGGCCGCAAGGCGCTTTGCGTCAACAGCGCCCACACCAAATCTCAAGGACATGACGCGATCGGCCCTCAACCAGGTCCGCCTATCGCGAGGGCGACAATCCGCACCAGCACGAGACCGGCGGCGACGACGAGATAGCCACGCAGCACGATCAGCCAACTGCGTTCGCCCGCGGTCAGCCGCCGCGGCGGCAGCTCGGCCAGCGGCGGCATCCGCCAGCCGGCACGCAGCGCCGGCTCCACGGACGCCACACCGGTGACCTGCTGTTGGCGCAGACCGCCGGCGAAGAGCCAAATCGCGACGGCGCCGAGGCACCCGCTGGCGAGAATCCCGATCAGCGCCCCCTCGCCGATCCCCGGAAAGAGGACCGCCGCGATCAGAATGACCGACAATACGACCAGTACAGCGATCACGGCGCCGGTGAACAGGTTGACGCCGCGGCTGTTTGTCCACGGGCCGAGCACCGCTTTGTCATTGCACAACAGCAACAGGAACACGGTGGCGCTCGGCAACAGCACCCCGGCCAAGGTCTGCACCGCATTCGTCAGCAAGCCGAGCGGCGTCCCAGGGGTCAGCACCAGCGCCGCCGCCAGCGCCACGAGCCCGCCATAGACAGCGTAGAAGGCTTTGGCGTCCTTGGGCTTGCGATGCAATGAATGGCGCAACGACAGCACGTCGCCGATGGCATAGGCAGTCGACAGCGACACCGCCATCGCCCCGATCACGCTCGCATCGATCAGCGCAATCGCAAAGAAAACGCCCGCGGCATGACCGACATATTTGCCGAGCCCTGCCGCGACCGCGCCGGCATCCTGGAAATTCCCGAATTCCGGACGCCCGGCAAAGGCCGCGGCGGTGAACGCCATCATCGCCACCGCACCGATGATGACGAGCGCTATGCCGATCCACAAATCGGTGCGCTCATAGCGGATAAAGCGCGGCGTGATGCGCTTGTCGATCACGTAGCTCTGCTGAAAGAAGAGCTGCCATGGGGCCACCGTCGTGCCGACGATCGCGATGATCAGCAGCATGACTTCGCCGAGCTTGCCGCCTTTCGGGAGTTGCGGCACGAGAAAATCCCGCGCGACCTGCCCAACCGGCGGATGCGCCCAGAGGAGAATGGGCACGAGCAAAAGGCTGCCGAAGACGAGCAGCAGCGCAAACCGCTCGAAGCGGCGGAAATCGCCGGTGCCGGCTGCGGCAATGACGACTGCCGCCGAGGCGACGACGCCCAATTCCCGCGGCAGGCCGAGATAGCCGAGCGCCAGGCTGATGCCGATGAACTCGGTGACGATGGTCAATGCGTTCAACAGGAACAGGTCGATCACGCTGAACGCGCCCCAGAACTTGCCAAAGCGTTCCAGGATCAGCCGGGCATGGCCGACCCCGGTCACCGCACCCAGGCGCAGCACCATCTCCTGGTTGACGTAGAGCACCGGGACCAGCAGCAGCAAGGTCCACAGCAGCGTCGTGCCGTAATTCTGGCCGGCCTGGGTGTAGGTGCCGAAGGCGCCCGCATCGTTGTCGCCGACCATGACGATCAGCCCCGGGCCGAGGATCGCGAGCAGGGTGCGCAGCCGCGCGGCCCAGCTCGTGCGCGGAGAAAAGTCACCATGCAGGATGGTTCCGAGCGCGCCCTTGATGTCGCCGAGATGGGCGTCGTCGAGAACCGCATTGCGCGGCGCGGCGACGAATTCGTTGGCGGAGGTCATGGCTGCCTCCCTCACGCGCCGCTGGCGGCTATGGGCGCGCCGTGCGCCGCCTTCGGAAGCTTCTCGGCGATGCCGAGCCGGTCGGCGCGGCGCCGCATCTCGGCCCACACCTCGTCCGGGGTGATGCCGCATGCGCGCCACAACACGACGAGGTTGTAAACGAGATCGGCGCTCTCGCGGACGACCGCGCGGGGGCGGTGCCGGACCGCTTCGAGTGCCACCTCGCCGGCCTCCTCCATCACCTTTTGCGCGATCTTGGGTCGGCCGCAGGCGAGTAGCCGCGCGGTGCGCGGATTGGCCTGCTCGTTCACATGGTGGAGCGCGTCATAGAGCCGTGCGACCTCGCACGCGCACGCGCTGCCGCGAACGCTCCCATCTGCAATCAAAAAAGACGGCGTCGTCGTGCCGGCTTCTTGCCTTACCAGGGCAGCCATGTCTCTTCCCTCCATTCCCGGGGTTGGTCGTGAACCGACCCGGGTGGAGGCGAGGCTTGCCCTAAAGGCGGGCGGCTATGGCAATCGGATTGCCGGCCCGGCCAAGGGACCCCGTCTCGTCACCCGGGGCGGGTGGCCCGGGAGCCGAGTCGCGATGAGGCGACTGGGAGGCTCCGCGGGTGCGTTCTTAGATCGAGGTCCCATGATTCGCTTGCTGTTAAACTTCTGCCGCTTCGGGCGAACCCCAAAAAGCGCCCGCCGCAGGTAGGCGTCCGAGAGAAAAGTGTCAACGACTAATTTGGGTCGACCGCAGGGTGTCGCCGGAGTTTGTGAGGCGAGCGTGATGTCACGGTTGCGCGGCCGGGCGAATGAGCGCGTCGCCTCAACCCGCGGCAAGCCGGGCGACAATGCCGATATCGGCAATGCCGTCGAGGCCGGCGACCGTTTCGCGCAATTCGCGAGCGCGCGCCGCACCGAGCACCGGCTCGACCAGGCTGTCGAACTTGGCGGCGAGGCGCCGGCCTTGCTCGGCAATGTCGGCCGCGGGAATGCCCGAATCTTGGCGTGCCCGAACCCGGCTGCCGTCGGCTAGCTCGACTTCGATCTCCGCAACAGTCTGCGGCCAATTCTGCTGAAAATCGATCGTGACCCGCCCGCGCAACCGCACCAAGGCGGGGTCCTGCGCGGTCGCTTCGCCATAAGCGCTGAGGCTCGCGGTGTCGATCCCCGCCAACGCCATCGCCACGGTCTGGCGCAGGCTGAATTTGCTCTGCAAGCCGTCGACCGGGGCAGCGATGTTGCAGACGCGGTCGGTGCTCGCGTCGATGCACAAGGTGACGCCGGCGATGCTGTCGGGGGTCAGCCCATGCCGACGGCGCAGCTCGCGGGCGCATTCGATCGGCGCATGCGTGAAATAACACGCGGCATGGTATTTGAAGAGATTGGCGAGGAGGTAGAACCCTCCGGCGGGCGCCGCCGCCGCGGCTTCGGGTGAAAAATCGGGCCCATGGGTCGCGGCGAATCCTTGTACGCATTCGATCAGGTCGGTCCGGCTCGAAAATCCGCGGGCCGCGAGCCGCGCCGCGAGCAAGCCGTTTTGCGCTGCCTTGCCGGCATGGAACGGCTTGCACATCGTGCCGAACTGCGATTTGAGCCCCGCCGCCTGGGTCCCGGCAATGCCGAGCGCCGTCGCAATCGTCTCGGCGTCGAGCCCGAGCAGCCGGGCGCAGGCCGCTGCCGCGCCAAAACTGCCGATCGTCGCGGTCGAATGAAAGCCCTGCGCGTAATGGCCGGGGCTCAGTGCGGCGCCTATATGGCAGGCGGTCTCGTAGCCGGCGACAAAAGCGGCCATCACCTCGCGCCCCGAGCTGCCCCTCAGCTCGGCAAGCGCGAGCAGTCCCGGCAGCACGGCGACCGAGGGATGCCCGGGCATCGCAATGTTGACGTCGTCGTAATCGAGCGCGTGGCCGGCAGCGCCATTGACCAGCGCCGCCGACAACGCCGGCAATCGCGACGAATACCCGACGACGCTCGCCTGCGCCGTTCCGCCCGCCTCCGCCACTTCGTCGAGCAGCATCCCGACCAGCGGGTCGCCGGCCCCGGCGATGGCACAGCCCAGATAATCGAGCACGCATTGCCGCGCCACCTCCCGCACCGGCTCCGGCAGTGCCTGGTAGGCGATGGCGCAAGCCTCCCCCGCCAAACTGCGGGTCAGATCGCTGGAAGCGGCGCGTTCGATCGAGATACCGTCCATCGCTAATTCCCTCCTATGGGGAGCCGTGAATCCGTGGCAGCCGTGAATTCCCGCCGCGGGCGCAATCCGCGGGTATCATAGCGCCCGGGCCGAAGTTGCCGACTCATTCCGTCAGCTGTTTTGGATCGTTGAGGATGATTTCGGGCACGCCGCTTTTCGCTTGGATTTTCCCGGTCACGCAGACCCGTTTGCCGCGCAACGCGGTTTCCGGCGACCCGAACTTTGTCCGGTCCGCGCCAAAGATCACGGCGGTAAAGGCCTGATCGGGATACGGCTTTCCGAAATCTAGGAACGTCGGCTGCGATTGCAGCTCGGCGTCGAATTTGGCCGAGGCGACCACACCGCAAACCGTGCCGGTCTCGCCGACATGGCGTGCTGCATCTTCGGGGCCGAAATCGGCGGCGTTGGCCGGCAGCGCGCATAGCCCGAGCAGCGCCGGTAGAGCGAGTATCTTGACAACACTCAATGCCGCCTCCGAGATCGGCGAACGGGTCGCGAAGCAACCGGCCTCGGAACGATGTCTTGTTCTCGACGGTTCAGCACAAGGATGCCGGAGTGTTGCCGGAGCAAGTCGAGGAGCCAATCTGCAATGGCTGAGCTGGACAAGCAAAGAGCCGTCGATCTCTTGAACCGCATTCTCGAGGCGGAACTGGCGGGGGTCGTTCGCTATACTCATTACTCGTTTCTCGTGTTTGGGCACAATCGCATTCCGATTGTGACGTGGATGCGCGAGCAGGCGGCCGAGTCGCTGACCCACGCCCAACAGGCCGGGGAATTGATCACCTTCCTCGGCGAGTACCCAAGCTTGACGATCGGCCCGCTGCTCGACAACCATAAGAACGATGTCGACGCGATCATGCGCGAATCTTTGGATACCGAAGCAAAGGCGCTGGCACTTTATCGCGAGCTGCTCAAATGCGCGGAGGGGCGCTCGGTCATCATCGAGGAGTACGCCCGGCAGATGGTTTATGCCGAGGAACTGCACGCCAGCGAAGTCGACAAGATGCTGCGCAAGCCCGGCGAAGTCGCGGCGTTCCGTCCGACCCGGCAATCCGCCTGACCGCTCCTCCGCGATGAGGGGGTTGCGACAGTTGTCCACCTCGCGATCGGACAAAGCGGGATACGAAACGGCAACCTTACATGAATATTAACTGTCGGGCGATTTCTGCCGGAGAACATTAGAGCATTCTGGCAAAGCCGTCGCGGTGGATTGTTTGCCAGGCCGGGTCCGAGCGCGGGCGGACGGGGTAGGTCGACCAGCGGCGCGATGGCGGCGGCGACTATTCGTCGGCGGCGGCCTCGCCGGGTGCGGCCATCATCGCCTCGGCGACGAGGCCGGCATTGGCGCGGATCGCGCGCTCTATCGTCTCGCCGACTTCGGCGTGGTCGCGCAGATAGCTCTTGGCGTTTTCGCGGCCCTGACCGATGCGCTGCCCCTCATGGGAGAACCACGAGCCGGATTTCTCGACGACCCCGGCCTGGACCCCGAGGTCGATCAGTTCGCCGCGCTTGGAGACGCCTTCGCCGTACATGATGTCGAAATCGACGACCTTGAACGGCGGCGCCATCTTGTTTTTGACGACCTTGACCCGCGTCTGGTTGCCGATCACCTGATCGCGTTCCTTGATCGCGCCGATGCGGCGGATGTCGAGCCGGACCGAGGCATAAAATTTGAGTGCTTGGCCGCCGGTCGTCGTCTCGGGATTGCCGAACATGACACCGATCTTCATGCGGATCTGGTTGATGAAGATGACCATCGCGCGCGAGCGTCCGATCGAGCCGGTCAGCTTGCGCAATGCCTGGCTCATCAGCCGGGCGTGCAGTCCCATGTGGCTGTCGCCCATTTCGCCTTCGAGCTCGGCGCGCGGCACGAGGGCGGCGACCGAGTCGATGACCAGCACGTCGATCGCGCCGGAGCGCACCAAGGTGTCGGTGATTTCGAGCGCCTGCTCGCCGGCATCGGGCTGCGAGATCAACAGATCGTCGACATTGACCCCGAGCTTTCGGGCATAGCCGGGGTCGAGCGCGTGCTCGGCGTCGATAAAGGCGCAGGTACCGCCGGCGCGCTGCGCCTCGGCGATCACATGCAACGCCAATGTCGTCTTGCCCGAGCTCTCCGGCCCGTAGATTTCGATGACCCGGCCGCGCGGCAGCCCGCCGATGCCGAGGGCGATGTCGAGGCCGAGCGAGCCGGTCGAGATCACCTCGATGTCGGCCGTGGTCTCGTGCGAGCCGAGCTTCATGATCGAGCCCTTGCCAAAGGCCCGCTCGATCTGCCCGAGCGCGGCATCCAAAGCCCGCTGCTTGTCCATCGCTTCCTTGTCCAACAGGCGCAACGCCGTCTGCATGCCGAGGCCCTCCGTTATTTCACAGCCGGCGCTGCCGTGCAACGCGAGGCCGCGCTGAAAGCGTACTCTTTTTGTTCGTGCACGCAAACCGAAAATTGCGATCTGACGAGATCGCCGCTGAGGACATCTTTAACCTTAACCGCGAGCTGCTTCAAGCTAAACGGCTTCGCCAAGAAGTGGATATCGCAGTCGCTGTCCAGCCGCCGGCGAAACGCGTCCTCGGCGTAGCCCGAAATGAAGATGACCTTGATGCCCGGATCGACATTTCGCACCTCGCGGATCAAGCTCGGCCCATCCATCTGGGGCATGACGACATCGCTGATCAGCAGGTCGAGTGGGTTGCCCGCGGTCCTGATCAGCTCGAGGGCGTCCTCGCCGCTCCGCGCTTCGGTGACGCGGTAGCCTTTGTTGCGCAGGGCGCGCGCGCCGAACATGCGCACCGCATCGTCGTCCTCGACAAGCATGATCGTGCCGGTCCCGGTCAGATCACGCGGCACGCCGAACTCGACCGAGTCGGCTTGGGGCGCATTCACGCCGGCGGCCGGCTGATGGCGCGGCAGATAGATCGCGAATGTCGTGCCGTCGCCCGGGACGCTGTCGGCAAACACGAACCCGCCCGTTTGCTTGACGATGCCGTAGACCGTCGACAACCCGAGACCGGTGCCGGAGCCGACCGACTTGGTCGAAAAAAACGGCTCGAAAATTCGCCCTAGATTGTCGGGTGCGATGCCGACCCCGGTGTCGGCGACTTCGATCAGCACATAGTCCCCGGCCGGCATGATCTCATGTCCGCGCCGGAGGATGCGGGGTTGACGCGAATTTTCGGTGCGGATCGTCAACCGGCCGCCACCCGGCATCGCGTCGCGGGCGTTGACCGCGAGATTGATGACGACCTGCTCGAGCTGACCTTGATCGACCTTGACCAGCCCGAGATCGCGCCCATGGGCAAATTCGAGCTCGATATTTTCGCCGATCAACCGCCGCAGCAGATGGGACAGCTCGACCAGAACGTCGGTGATGTCGAGCACTCGCGGCTGCAGGCTCTGTTGGCGCGAGAAGGCCAGCAGCTGGCGCACGAGATTGGCGGCTCGGTTGGCGTTTTGCTTGATCTGCATGAGGTCGGCGAAGGCCGGGTCGCCGGGTCGCGAGCGCAGCAGAAGCAAATCGCAAAACCCGATCATGGCGGTCAGCAGATTGTTGAAATCGTGCGCGACCCCACCGGCGAGCTGGCCGACCGCCTGCATTTTTTGCGATTGCGCGAATTGGGCCTCGAGATGTTTTTGCTCGGTCACGTCGATGAAATAGAGCGTCAGACCCTCGACGGGGTCGTCCTCGGGATCCGAGCCCGGTTTAACCGCCGGGGCAGCGGCGCCCGACGCGGACGTCGCTTCGGGTGTCGCCTTCGTAACCTCCGATTGGTCGAAGCGGCTGAGCAGCATGACCATGGTTCGCTCGCCGGGGGGTTTGAGGCGGATCTCGACCGGCGTGCAATCCCCGCGTCCGTCCGCCGCATCGGCGAGCTTTGCCGCGATGGCCGCACGGTCGTCCGGGATCAAGCAGCCGATCAATCCACCCCCGATCAGCGTTTCCGGGGGGGTGTCGAACAATTCGCCGAGCGCGCGGTTTGCCTTGATGAACCGGCCCGAACGATCGACCACGGCGATGCCGACAGGCGAATTCGCAAAAAACCGCTGAAGCGGCTCGCGCGACTGCACGAGGCCTGACGGAAATCCATTGGCCGCTCGGTCGAAATCGCTCGCCGTCCGAGGCTCGGCGGGTATCGCCTGCGGCGGCCGGCGCGCCCCGGCCTCTCGAAAGGTCCACAAGCAGTATCTCGTGCGCCCCGCTGCCGGCTCGACCGAAATTTCGAACGGCTGCGGCGGGCCGCCATTCGTGCATCGCAGCGGAATGGCGGCGACCGCAGGCGCGCCGCCCGCCGCCTGCTCCCGCAGCGAGCGCAGTGCGCCGAGCGACGCCGGGGCCGCCGCCTGCTCGACCAGATCGAGTGCCGCTTCACCGGCGCCGGGGAACAGGCGTTCAAAGGCCAGATTGGCCTGGGCGGCACGCCCCTCCGGCGTGGCGACCAGCTGCGCCTCGGGTGCCGCATCGAAGGCCTGGCCGAGAACCTCGAGCCATTGCTCGACAACCCCGACGATCCGTCCGGCCCCGGCTGCGGCCGCGGCAAAAAGCGCGATGCCGAGCGGCACGACCAGCGGCACCTGGCCGGACGATCCGGCAACCATCTTTGCGATGCCCGCGACAACGGTAATGCCCGCAATCGCCGTGAAGACCGGCGAGAAACGAGAAAACCGATGCAGCCACGACAAACACGAATATGCGGCACGCAGCTCCCCGCTCCCCGGGGTACGCCGGCGCGTGCCCACGGCGCCAGCCGTTTCCGCTCCGATCATCATGTTTTTCGCCTATAGCGGTTACCTAACCGCCACACTCTACCAAAGATCGTCGCTCACGCAACCGTCTTGTTCTTATTTTGTTTCAAATTGTGCGCGCCGGCCTTCGACCGGGTTCGAGCGATGTTTCGGGTCGCCCGCAGCGGCAGTCAATCGTCGCGGTGGGTGCGCTCCATCCGCTCGTGCCGCTCCTGCGCCTCGATGCTGAGGGTGGCGATCGGGCGCGCCTCGAGCCGGCGGATGCCG
>DATKHX010000200.1:0-16472 GCA_035510075.1 Allostellaceae bacterium | reverse complement strand
GCCGCGGCTCAGACGGAGGACCAGCGGGTATTGCTCGGCTTCGATTTCCCGTTCGGGTACCCGGCCGGTTTCGCCGCCCGGCTGGGATTGCCCGGAACGCCGTGGCGCGCGGTGTGGGACGAGATCGCCGGGCTCGTCCAGGATGACGAGCGTAACCGCAACAACCGCTTCGATGTCGCCGAGGCCCTCAACCACCGAATTTCCGGGAGCGCGTTTCCGTTCTGGGGCTGCCCCGCCGCGCCGCTCCGCGCGCATTTGCACGGCAAGCACCATCGCCGTCACGGCAGCGACGGCTTGGCCGAGCGCCGGTTGGTCGATCTCTACATCCCGAGCGCGCAACCTTGCTGGAAGCTGCTGGGCGCCGGCTCGGTCGGCGGCCAGGCCGTGACCGGCATCCCAGTGGCGCGCGCCCTTCGCGACGACCCGCGCTGGTGCCGGGACACGCGGGTGTGGCCGTTCGAAACCGGCGTTCGGGCGCCCCGCGAGGCCCGAATCGTGATGGCCGAAGTCTACCCCTCATTGTGGGCGGTGAAACCCGAGGCCGACGAGACCAAGGACGCCGCCCAGGTCCGGACGGTTGCCCGGTTTTTGCGTGCGCGCGACCAAGCCGACGAATTGCCGGCGCTGTTCGCCGGCGATCCCGCCCTGACCCCGGCGCAGCGCAATCAGGTCGAGCGCGAGGAAGCCTGGACCCTCGGCGTGACGGCAGCCCGCCAACGCCCGATCCCGCTGGCCGCCGATGTCGCGAGTGAGCCGTTTAGCCCTTGCGCCACCGCAATTGTTTCCCCTCTACGCCCCCGCAGACGGAGGGGGGCAAATACCGGCGCGGGTGAGGAGAGGAGGCGACGTGAGAACAAGGGGCCTTCACATACCTACACTTACCTGCGCGACGCGGCGGCGATATCGCGGAAATCGTTGGCGGTGGTGCGCGCGGAGGCGAATCTCGCTCGGTTTCCGCGGGCGCTGCGGCGGGTGGCGGCGAGGACCGCCCATGCCGCGGGCGACGCAGCGATCCTCGACGATCTCGCCTGGTCGGCGGAGGCCGTCGCGGCAGGGCGGGCGGCGCTCGCGGCAGGGGCGCCGATCCTCGTCGATTCGACGATGGTGATGGCCGGCATCATTCGCGAGCGTTTGCCGAGCGCGAACGAGATCCTGTGCTTTCTGCGCGACCCGGCGGTGGCGGAGCTCGCTGCGGCGCAGGGCACGACGCGGTCGGCGGCCGCCGTCGAGCTGTGGCGTCCGCATCTGGCGGGTGCCGTGGTCGCGATCGGCAATGCCCCGACGGCGCTGTTCCGGTTGCTGGAGATTCTCGACGAGGGCGCCCCGGAGCCGGCGGTGATCCTCGGTTTTCCGGTCGGGTTCGTCGGCGCCGCCGAGGCCAAGTCGGCGCTCGCAGCCTTTGGCCCGGGTGTGGAATTCATCACCTTGCACGGGCGGCGCGGCGGCAGCGCGATTGCGGCGGCGGCGCTGAACGCGCTCGCGAGTGCGCGATGACGCCGTGGCTCGCCGTCGTCGGCATCGGCGACGACGGCGTCGCCGGCCTCTCGGGAGCAGCGCGCACCCTGATCGATATCGCCGAAGTGCTGGTCGGCGGGGCGCGTCATCTGGCAATGGCGCCCGAGACCGGCGCCGAGCGGATCGTGTGGGATCGCCCGCTCGGCACCACGGTCGACAAAATTGCGGCGCGGCGCGGCCGGCGGGTCGCGGTTTTGGCGAGCGGCGACCCGCTGTGGTTCGGGGCCGGCGCCGTCTTGGCGCAGCGTTTTGCGCGCGAGGAAATGACGATCCTGCCGCAGCCCAGCGCGTTCAGCCTCGCTGCCGCGCGGCTCGGCTGGCCGCTCGCCGAGTGTGCCGCAATCAGCCTGCACGCGCGCCCGCTCGACACGTTGCGCTTGCAGCTGATGCCCGGCCGTCGGGTGCTGGCGCTGTCCGAGGACGGCGGCACGCCCGCAGCGGTCGCCGGGCTGCTGACCGGTCTCGGCTGGGGTCCGAGCCGGGTGACGGTGTTCAGCCGGCTCGGCGGACCCCGCGAGGCGGTCGTCGTGGACGCGGCGCAGTGTTGGGGCGAGCGCCGGGTCGCCGACCTCAATACGATCGCGATCGAATGCCGCGCCGGGCCGGGCGCGCGCGCTCTCTCGCGGCTCGCCGGCTTGCCCGACGACGCCTTCGAGCATGACGGGCAATTGACCAAGCGCGAAGTACGTGCCGCGACCCTGGCGGCGTTGGCGCCGGTGGCCGGCGAGACCTTGTGGGATATCGGGGCGGGCTGCGGCTCGATCGTCATCGAATGGCTGCGCGCCGGCGAGGGTGTCATGGCGGTGGCGGTGGAGCGCGACCCGGCGCGGGCTGCGGCGATCGCGCGCAACGCCGCATCTCTCGGTGTGCCGGGTCTACGCATCGTCGTCGGCTCGGCGCCCGCGGCTGTGGCGGGCCTGCCTAAGCCGAATGCGATTTTTGTCGGCGGCGGGATCGGCGAGCCCGAGATGCTGCCGTCGTTGTGGGCGGCCCTGCCACTGGACGGCCGGCTCGTCGCCAATGTCGTGACCATCGAGGGCGAGGTGCTGTTGTACGACTGGCGTGCGCGGCACGGCGGCGCATTGACCCGGATCGCGGTCAGCCGGGCCGAAGCCGCCGGCGCGCATCATTTGTGGCGGCCGCTGGCGACCGTGACCCAACTGGCGGTCGTCAAAACCGGCGTGAGATGAAAGCAGGGAACCGAGGGCGCCTCTACGGGATCGGTGTCGGGCCAGGCGACCCCGAACTGCTGACGCTAAAGGCGCTGCGGCTGCTGCGCGCGGCGCCCGTCGTCGCCTATCCTGCGCCTGAGCATGGCGACAGCTTCGCGCGGAAGATCGTCGCGGAGTGGCTCGATGGCCGGCAGCACGAAATCGCGATCCGCTTTCCGATGCGGCCGGGCCCCCCGCCCGCGGAAATTTACGATCATGCCGCCCTGACGGTCGCCGCGGAGCTCGATGGCGGCCGCGACGTGGCGTTGTTGTGCCAGGGCGACCCGCTGTTTTACGGCAGCTTTATCGGGCTCTTGACGAGGCTCGGCGATCGCTTCTCGATCGAGATCGTCCCTGGCGTGTCGTCGCTGACGGCGTGCGCCGCCGCCGCGGGGATGCCGCTGGCGACCCGCGACGAGTCGCTGTCGGTGATCCCGGCGACGCTCGCCGAGGCTGATCTCGCGCGCCGCCTCGCCGCGGCCGAAATCGCCGCAATCCCCAAGCTCGGCCGCCATTTGGCCAAAGTCAAACGGGTACTCGAGAAGACCGGCATGCTGGCGGGCGCGATTTGCGTCGAGCGCGCGAGCCTGCCGAACCAGCGTGTCCTAAGGTTGGCCGAAGTCGACGACGCCCCGTATTTTTCGATGGCGCTCGTGCGCAAAACCTCCCTGGAGCGCTGACGGCGATCGCTTATTCCGCACGTGCCCATCCACTGATATGAACGGACCCCGATCTTTGCGCGCCGTATCCCGGGGAGAGCTGGATGGAGCACGTTAGCGACCGCCGCACGTTGTTCGTGTTCCGTCACGGCCAAACCGATTGGAACCGCGAGGGGCGGCTGCAAGGCCACATCGACACCCCGCTCAACGCCACCGGCTTGGCGCAAGCCGAGGCCTTGGCGGATCGGTTGCGGGTCCATCGGCTCGACGCCGTTGTTTCGAGCGATCTGGCGCGGGCGCTGACGACCGGCCGGATTATCGCGGAGGTGCTGGGCGTGCCGCTGGTGACCGACCACGGGCTGCGCGAAACCAGTGTCGGGGCGGCCGAGGGGCTGCTGTGGGAGGACGCCAAGACGCGTTTCGGCGCGGAATTGACCGAGCGCTGGTACAGCGACAACGACGCCGCCTTTCCCGGTGGCGAGACCGGTCTTGCCACCCTGACGCGCGGGCTCGCGGCATTGCGGCGTTTCGCCGTGTCCTATCCATACCAGCGGATCGGAGTGTCGACCCATGGTGCCATGGTCCGCCAATTGGTGAAGCACGCGTTGCCGCCCGGCAGCCCGCCGGTCAGAGCCGCGAACGCGGTGCTGTTCGTCCTCGAATACGAGCCGGCGGCCGACCGGCTCGCCATCGTCGAGGCCGACTGAGCTTGGCGCGTCGGCGCGGCCGGTCGCGCGGGATCCGGGCGCGGTGGGTGGCCCAAAAGCGATATATCCGTGATCTTAGATCAGCTTGAGCGGCGGCAATATCTCGTCGGGATCGAGACCCAGCTCGTAAGTCGCCATGTTCAGCAGGCAAAAATCGGGCTGCGGCGGCTGGACCGCAGCGATCGCGCCGTCGCGAAACAACTGCTCGAGGCGCGAACCCTTGAAGATGCCGTGCGCACCGGCCAGGGTCAGCGCGGTGCGGGTTATGCGGGTCACCGCTTCGCCGACCACGTATTTCGCGCGATAGAGGGCGGCCGTCGTTTCCGGCGTCGGCCCCCGGGTGTCGCTGAGCCAGGCGGCGTGATAGCTGACAAGTCGGGCTGCTTCGAGGTCGGCGCTCATCTGCGCCACATGGCGGCGGACATCGGGCTGATAGGCGAGCGGCTGCGCATAGCCGGCGGGCTGCCGCGTCTTCACCACCTTCACCGCCTCCTGATACGCCGCCGCGGCGACTCCGAGATAGACCGCGGTGTAGGAGCCCCAGAACCAGTTCAGATGCGCGTGCCGGAACGGCCGGATGTCGTCGGACTCGAAAACGACGGCGCTCTCCGGGACCAGGCATTGGTCGAGGATCAGCGCATCGCTGCGGGTCGCGCGCATGCCGAGCGTGTCCCAATTGGCATCGACCTCGCGGCCCGGCGCATTGCGGGGCACCAGAAGCATGATGCCCGCGAAAGGGCTCGTGGCCCTTTCGGGATAGGCCAGCACCATGCAGTAATCGGCCGCTTCGAGCATCGAGGCGAACATCTTGCGCGCGGTGATGCGGTAGCCGCCGTCGACCCGCCGCGCCCGCGCGGTGATCGGACGCGCCCCGATCAGCGAAGTCGTGCCGGGCTCGGAGAAATTGCCGGCGATCAGCTTCTCTTTTCGCACCACGAGATCGGCGACGCGGCGCTTGGTCTCAAGCGAGACCTCGGCGCTTTCCATCAGCGGCATCACGACCGAGGCGTGCATGTTGAAGGCGAGTGCGGTCGCCGGGCAGCCCTCGGCCAGCGCCTCGAAGGCGAGCGTGTGGCCCAAGAGACCGACGCCGCCTCCCCCCAGCTCCGTCGGTATGTTGAGCCGGTAAAAGCCTTCCCGGCGCAACCGCTCGTAATTCTCGGTCGGGTGGCTGGCGTCGCGATCATGCTCGGCCGACCGGGTCGCAAAATCGGCGGCCAACGCCCGGCAGCGCTGCTGCAGCCGCGTTTGCTCCTCGGTCAGCCGAAAATCCACCCACTCCGCCCCGGATGCTCGCGGGTGACCAAATCAGCCGCGCGCCAGCGCGTAGACCTGCGTCCCGCCGGGCGGCGGCTTTTGGGTGGTCCAGGTCTCGCCGCCATTCGCGCTGCTGTAGACCTCGCCGCCATTAGTGGCCGCCGTCATGATTGCCGGCCGGCGCTCGTCGAAGGCGATCTTGAACATCGTATGGGGCACTGGAGCGCCGATATCGATCCGCGCCCAGCTATCGCCGCCGTCGCGGCTGTGCAGCAGCGTCCCCTTGTCGCTCTGGAAACCGGCGCCGGCAGCTACCCACAGATGCCGCGGGTTGCCCGGCACTTCGCGGATGTCACGGCAATAGATGTAGCCCTTGGGGTTGAGCGGCTCCAACGGCACGTGTTGCCAGTGGTCGCCGCCGTCATCGCTGCGGAACATGCCGGCGCGGGCAATGCCAAAGACGATGCCGGGCCGCCACCGGCTCGCCAGCACCCCGTGCATATCGACCATGTCGTCGTTGACGTATTGGCCGTGGCTCAGGTTCTCCCAATGCTGGCCGCCGTCCGTCGAGCGGATCGTACCGCCGACCTCGATCGCACCATAGAGGTGGTCGGGCTGGCTCGCGCTGGCGTCGAGCATCAAGATTCGCTTGGCCGGGTTGGCGCCGGGTGCGGTTGTGATCTCCGGAAACCGCACGTTGACCGGCAGCCGGCTCCAGCGCTCGCCGGCATCGTCGCTACGGTAAATTTCGCAGTTCTCGTAGCCAACCAGGATCACGTCCGGATCATGCGGGTGGAACAGCACCGACCAGACCGGCAGGCCGTGGTCGGGCAGGTCGACCTTCTCCCAATGCTCGCCGCGGTCGGCGCTGCGATAGGGGCCGGATTGGGTCCCGGCATAGACGATCTCCGGCTTCTGCGGATGCACTGCCAATGCTCGTACCGCCGGCGCGTCGGGCAGGCCCTGCCGCAGCGGTTCCCATTCGTCGCTGCCGTCGGCCATGCGGAAGAGGCCCGAATCGACGACCCGGCCGCGCCCGGTCTCGCCGGCCAACCCTAGATAGATGTACGATGCCTTGTCGTCCGCCCCGTTGCTGGTCATCGGATATTTCTCCTCGCCTGTTTGCGTCGGCTCAGCACGCGACGCGGAAGTCCGAAAATATGCTACTCGTCGCCCCCGCGAAAGCGGGGGGCCAGGGCAAATGTCGAAGCGCAGGGACCCTGGATTGCCGCTTGCGCGGGAATGACAAATTACGGCTGATGACGGCGCTTTATTTCGGTCAGAACCAGCGCCGTCACTCGAATTGCATGCTGATGGTCTCGGCGACGAGCGCGGGGCGCGCCGCACCCTCGACGTCCATCGTGCTCTCGGAGGTGATGCGCACGCCGCCGCCCGCGACCGGCTCGACCGCTTTGATCTTTTGCCGCAGCCGAACGCGCGATCCGGCCGGCACCTGGCCGGTGAAGCGCACCCGGTTGGAGCCATAATTGAGGCCGCGCGAACGGTTCTTGACCCGATAGATTGTCGCCGCCAGCCGCGGCACCAGCGACAAGGTCAGGTAGCCATGGGCGATCGTCTTGCCGCCCGGCATCTCGCGTTTGGCGCGCTCGACATCGACATGGATCCATTGATGGTCGCCGGTGGCTTCGGCGAATTTGTCGATGATCGCCTGGTCGACGGTGAACCAGTCGCTGACCCCGATCTCCGTGCCGATATATTGGGCGAGATCCGTCGGCCGTTCGACCTCGATCATGCTTGTCCCCTCTTTGGCATTGGCGCTGCACCCACCGCGGTGTTGATTCTTGCAACAAGAGATTAGGAGCCCCGCCCCGCGGCCGCAACGAATGCGCTACACCAAGATCGCCCTGTTGACGTTCGGCGCCGGCCTGATCCTCGGCCTCGTTGTCGTGGTCGTTGAGATCCACCCGCTCGACCGCGTCTCCAGCGGCTTGATGGCGCTGGGGCTGGTCGGCATTCCGGTCGGCATGGCCGTCGATTGGCGGCTGGCGACAAAGGCGGAGCGACGGCCCGCGAAAAAAAAAGGCGCGAAAACCTCGGTGCGTCGCGGCACCGCCGGCCAACCCAGACGCGCTTCGCGGCCGCGCAAACCCGCCCCGCCAAAGCGATAGGATGACGTGGGCCGCGCGACCGTACTAGGATCGTTGCGGGAGCGCGCGGCGGCCGCGCCGCGAATTTGATGCGGAGGAAGAGCAGATGGCGAAGAACAAGATAGCGATCGTCGGCGCGGGCGCGGTCGGCGGCTATGCCGGGGCGCACATGGTGCAGGCAGGCGAGGACGTCACCTATATCGATCCATGGCCGGAAAACGTCGAGGCGATCCGCAAGGACGGTCTGAGGATCACCCATATCCGCGATGTCGAGCCGTTCACGGTCAAGCCGCGCGCACTGCATCTGACCGAGGCGCAGCAGCTGAGCAAAGAGGCGCCGATCGACATCGCCTTTGTCTGCATGAAATCCTACGACACCGCCTGGGCGACGACAATGATCAAGCAATACTTGGCCCCCGGCGGGTATTGCGTGTCGCTGCAGAACTGCATGAACGAGGAGACGATCGCCGGCATCGTCGGCTGGGGAAAGACCCTGGGCTCGATCGCCAGCTCGATCACCGTCGAGCTGCATGCGCCGGGCCAGGTACGCCGCGCCGCCGGCAAGTCGGGCTCGCGCCATACCGTCTTCCGTGTCGGCGAGGTGCACGGACGGATCACCGAGCGGGCCAAGGAAGTCTGCCGGCTGGTCGGTTACGCCGACAGCGCGATGGTGACCGAGAACCTTTGGGGCGAGCGCTGGTCAAAGCTCGTCACCAACGTCATGGGCAACGGGTTGTCGGCCTGCACCGGGATGATTTCCCGCGACATGATCAGGAACGACGCGATCCGCAATTTCTCGACCCGGCTCGGCAGCGAGGCGATCCGCGTCGGCCAGGCCCTCGGTTATGTCTTCGACGAGGTCAGCCACATGGACCCGGAGACGATCGCCCGCGCTGGCGAGGGCGACGCAGCCGCGACCAAGGAGATCGACGACCACCGTCTCGCCGAGGCAAATCGCGCCGGCGGCGGCGAGCATCGCCCGTCGACCGGCCAGGACATGTTCAAGGGCCGCCGCACCGAAATCCAGTTCCTGAACGGCTTTATCGTGCGTAAGGGCGAGGAGGTCGGCATCGCCACCCCGACCAATGCGGTCCTGACCGACATCGTCAGCCGGGTCGAGAGGGGCGAGCTGAAGCCCGACCCCAAGCACATCGTCGATCTACGGCTGAACTGAAGCCGCGTCCGACGCGCCCCGCACCCCGGCCCTCTCCCCGCAAGCGGGGCGAGGGGGGAGAGCGAGAAATCAGCCCTCGCCCGGGCGGGGAGCCCGCCAGCCGGAGGGTGAGGGACGGTCCGCGGGAGACACCTGATGCTCGATGGAGGCAGCCGATGCTCGCTCTCGTCAACACCCCCGGCGGCACGGCGCCGGTCGAGATCCGCGACGTGCCTGAGCCGGTGCCGGCGGCGAACGAAGCGCTGGTCGAGGTGCGCGCCTTTTCGCTCAACCGCGGCGAATTGCGGCTGATGCAGACCAGGCCCGAGGGCTGGCGGCCGGGGCAGGACATCGGCGGGGTCGTTCGGCAGTCCGCCGCCGACGGCACCGGCCCCAAGCCCGGCACGCGGGTGGTGGCGCTGACCGACAACGCCGGCTGGGCGCAGCGCGCGGCGGTGCCGGCGCATCGCATGGCGACGCTGCCCGATAATGTCGGCTTTGAGCAGGCGGCGGCGCTGCCGGTCGCCGGGCTGACGGCATTGCGCACCCTGCGCCACGGCGCGCCCTTGCTCGGCAAGCGCGTGCTGGTTACCGGGGCGGCCGGAGGTGTCGGCCATATCGCGGTGCAGATCGCGGCACGATCGGGCGCGCATGTGACGGCCATCGTCGGCAGCCCCGAGCGCGGCCGGCATCTGCGCGGCGCCGAGACGATCGTCGACGGCATCGACAAGGCGGAGGGGCGGTTCGGCCTGATCCTCGAAGCCGCGGGCGGCGGCTCGCTCGCCGCCGCGATTTCGCGGATCGAGCCGAAAGGGACGATCGTGATCTTCGGCAATTCGTCGGGAGAGCCGACAGCGATCAATTTCCGCGACTTCGCCGAACATGCGAACGCCCGTGTCCAGAGCTTTTCGTACTTCACCTCGGAAGCCGAGGAGCGGTTTGCGCCCGACCTCGCCCTGTTGGCGTCGCTGGTCGCCGACGGCGCGCTGAAGCTCGCGCTGGTCGAAAGCAGCTGGCGTGATCTGGCAAAGATCGGCCCCGAATTGCGCAACCGCCATGTCGCTGGCAAAGCCGTTTTCCGCGTCGAGCACGGCTGATCGGCGGCGAAAATCGGAGGGGAAATGGCGTCCGACCGTATCCATTTGAGCGTCGCCGAAGCCCGCGAGCATTCCGAACGGGCGTTGCGCGGCATCGGCTACGACCCCGGAGAAGCCAACATCCTCGCCGACCACATGATCGACGCAGCACTGTGCGGCTATGAGTATTCCGGGTTGGCGAAAATCCTGAACATCCCCGAGCACCGGCGCTTCAAGCGCCCGCGCCGGCCGATGAGTGTCGTGCGCGAGACCGCGGTTTCGGTGCTGTACGACGGCGGCAACAATGTTGGCATGCTGGCGATGTATCACGCCGCCCGCACCGCTATCGCCAAAGCCGAGGTGCATGGTTTTTCGATCGTCGGCGTGACCAACAGCTGGATGAGCGGGCGCAGCGCCTATTACTGCGAGATGATCGCCAACGCCGATCTCGTCGGCATTCACACCGCCAGCTCCTGGCGCAGCGTCGCCCCGTTCGGTGGAACCCGCGGAATTCTTGGAACCAACCCGATCGCCTTCGGCATGCCGTCGTCGCGGGGGCCGGTGGTTTTCGATATGGGAACCTCCGCCTTCATGGGGACCGAACTGGCCTTGCGCGAGCGGCTCGGGCAATTGCTGCCCGAGGGGGTGGCGATCGATTCGCAGGGCGAGCCGACCCGCGACCCGACCGCGGCTCGGCTCGGCGCGTTGCTGCCGTTTGGCGGCTACAAGGGGTACGGGCTCGGCTTCGTCGTCCAGGCGCTGGGCGTGCTCGCCGGCTCGGCGATGGATCCGGACGGCGACGATGGCTATTTGTTTGTCGTGTTCAAGCCCGATCTCTTGGTGCCGCTCGAGGAGTTCAAATGCCAGGTCATGGCCCTGATCGAGCGCATCAAGAGTGTTCCGCGCGCTTCCGGGGTGGACGAAATCCGCATTCCCGGCGAACGCGCCTTCCGCAGCCGCGAGCGCTTGCGGCGTGAGGGCATCGAGGTCGACCGCCTTGTCTACGACGCGCTCGCGGCTCTGCACGATTGACCGGGCTGAAGTTCCCCGTTTCGACGGCGCGTCCTCGCCGAGATGGGTGTGCCCAGACCCATCTCTCCATCGCGCTCGACGGGTATAAATTCGCCGCGCCGAGCGTAGAAATCATCGTGCCGCCTCAATTTTGCCACGCTGTGTCGGGAGCGGCGATTTGCGCGTCCGTCAGGGTCTTGATCATCCTCGCTATGGTTGACATCCATGCGATCTTCGACGACGACAGTTCGGGCAGCGTCGACAGACAATTGAAAGCTGTGTGGCTGGCGCGCCAGCGCCGAGGTTGAGGGGGAGAGGGGGAAGTTGGTGCTCCGGAGCGGCCGCCCGCCGGCCATGCGTGACGAGCCGATCGCGATCGTCGGAGCATCCTGCCGTTTTCCCGGGGCCGACGGCCTCGAAGGGTTTTGGCGGCTGCTCGCTGCCGGCGCGGATGCGGTCGGCGAGGTCGACGCTCAAAGGTGGGCTACCCGATTTTTTTATCATCCGGACCGCGCCGAGCCCGGCAAGAGCTATAGCTGGGCCGCCGGTCTGATCGATGGCGTCGATCGTTTCGAGCCATCCTTCTTCGGCATCTCGCCGCGCGAGGCGGTCCAGATGGACCCCCAGCAACGGATTCTGCTGGAGCTGGTCTGGCACGCCTTCGAAGACGCCGGCATCCCGCCGAGCCGATTTGGCGGAAGCGACGCCGGCGTCTATATCGGCGCGTCGGCGACCGATTATTCCGATCTGCGGCTCGGCGACCCGGCCGGCGCCGATTCGTACTTTATGACCGGCAACGCGCTGAGCCTTCTCGCCAACCGCGTTTCCTACGTTTTCGATCTGCACGGCCCGAGCCTTGCCGTCGACACCGCCTGCTCCTCGTCGCTGGTGGCCCTTCACCACGCCTGTGAAGCAATCCGCGCCGGGCTGATATCGAGTGCTGTTGTCGGCGGCGTCAACCTGCTGCTGACCCCTTATCCGTTTGTCGGCTTTTGCCGCGCGTCGATGCTGTCACGGCGGGGACGGTGCTTTGCCTTCGACGAGCGCGCCGATGGCTATGTGCGGGGCGAGGGCGCCGGCGTCGTCATCGTAAAGCCGCTCGCCGACGCGGTTGCCGCCCGCGATCCGATCCGCGCGGTGATATTGGCGACCGGGTCCAATTCGGACGGCCGCACGATCGGTGTGTCGTTGCCGAGCGAGGCCGCGCAGGCGGCGCTGCTGTGGTCGGTTTATGAACGTGCCGGTGTAGCGGCAGACGATCTCGCCTTCTTCGAGATGCATGGCACCGGAACTCCGGCGGGAGATCCGGTCGAAACCGCCGCGGTCGGCCGCAGCCTCGGCGCGAACCGGCGCGAGCCGCTGCCGATCGGCTCGGTCAAGACCAATATCGGCCATCTCGAGCCGGCCTCGGGGATGGCCGGGTTGCTGAAGGCGGCGCTGGCGCTCGATCACGGCGTCGTGCCCGCGACCCTGCATTGCGAAAGCCCGAACCCGAGGATCGATTTCGCGGGGCTGAAGCTGCGATTGGTGCGCGAAGCCGAGCCGATCGATACTCCGAATGAGCGTCGCGTCGCCGGGGTGAATTCGTTCGGTTTTGGCGGCACCAACGCGCATGTCGTCCTCGCGGCGCCGCCGCGACCCGCCGCCGAGGCCGCACATTCGCCCTCGGCGTTGCCGCCGCTGCTGATTTCCGCCAAGACGGAGGCCTCGCTGCGCGAATTGGCCGGTGGCTGGCGCGCGTTGCTCGTCGACGAGCCTGATGAGCGGGTACCGGGATTAGTGCGCGCCGCTGCCGGCGGGCGCGATCATCACCGCCACCGCTTGGCGGCTTTGGGCTCGGACCGAGCGGCTATCGCTGCCTCGCTGGAGCGCTTTCTGGAAGACCAGATCGCCCCGGCATTCGTGACCGGCGCTGCCGTTGCCGAGAGCAAGCTCGCCTTTGTGTTTTCCGGCAACGGCGCGCAGTTTGCCGGAATGGGGCGCGCGGCGTTGCGCGCCAATGCGGCGTTCCGCGCCGCTGTCGAAGGTGTCGACGAGCTGCTGCGTCCGGAGCTTGGCTGGTCGGTCACTGAACGGATCGAGCGCGGGGTCGACGGCGCAGAGTTGGCACGCGCCGACATTGCCCAGCCGCTGCTGTTCGCGATCCAAATCGGTATTGTCCGCGCATTGCGTGATGCCGGCATCGTCGCTCAGGGCTATGTCGGTCACAGCGTCGGCGAGATCGCCGCCGCCTGGGCCGCAGGCGCGTTGCAGCTCACCGAGGCCGCGCGCGTGGTGATCGCCCGCAGCCGCAACCAGCAACGGACCCACGGCACGGGCCGTATGGCGGTGCTCTCGCTCGGCGGGACCGAGGCTCGCAACCTTCTCGCCGAGACCGGCAGCGCCGCCGAGATCGCGGCGCTCAACGCCGCTCATTCGGTGACCGTCTCTGGAACCAGAACCGAAATCGAGCGCCTTGCCGCCGAGGCCCGCAGCCGCGGCCTGTGGTGCCGTCCGCTCGATCTCGATTTTGCGTTTCACTCGCCGCTGATGGAGCCGGTGCGCGACGAATTGTTGGCGAGCCTGGTCGGCATGTCGTCACGACCGCCAACGGCGAGGCTGGTGTCGACCGTCACCGGGGCTGCCGTCGAGAACGACCCGCTCGACGCAGAGCATTGGTGGCGAAACATCAGGAATCCGGTGCGTTTTGCCGAGGCGACGGCCGCGCTGGCCGAGGAGGGTTACAGAATCTTTGTCGAAATCGGACCAAGCCCGATTCTTCAGTCATATCTGATGGACGGCCTGCGGGCCGCTGAAGCCGAGGGCCGGGTCCTCGCGAGCCTGACACGCGACGACCGCAATGCCGATCCGTTCCCGGCGATTGCCGCGCGATGCTATGTGGCGGGTTGCGACTTGTCCGCGGCTCGGCTTTTCGACGGCGCTCTCGACCCGCGGGGGGTGCCGCTTTATCCATGGGATCGCCAGCGCTTCTGGTTCGAAAAGACAGTCGAGGCAGCCGAGCTCGAGAACCCGCCTTTCGATCACCCGCTGCTCGGTTTCCGGAGAACCGGCCCGCTGCCGTATTGGCTTAATCACCTCGATCCGCAGGTCTTGCCGTGGATTGGCGACCATGCGGTCGAAGGGGTGGCGGTCTTCCCGGCTGCTGCGATCATCGAGACGGCGCTCGCCGCTGCGCGTTGGCGCTGGCCCGATGCGCCGGTGCTTGAGGTGTTCGACCTCGAAGTGCGGCGCCCGTTGCCGTTCGAAAAAGGGCGGATGCGGGAATTGCGCACGGCTTTCGTGTCCGACGACGGCGATTGGGAGCTGGCGAGTCGGCCACGCCTGTCGAACGAGCCGATGACGATGCACGCCGTCGGCCGTATTGCCGCTACCGGAGATGGGTTGGCGCGCCCGCACTGGGCGGAGGCGACGCCAATCGATCGCATCGACGGCGAGAGCCTCTATCGACTCGCTCGCGACGCGGGCCTCGATTACGGCAGCCGCTTCCGCACCGTCGGGCATGTCGAGGTGTTAGGCTCCGACCGGGCGGTCGTCGAGCTCGACTCGACGGTGATCGACCAACCTCTCGACGCCTATCTGTTGCACCCGGCGTTGCTCGACGGCGCGTTGCAAGGCTTGCTGGCGCTGCTGGCCGGAGCCCCGGAGGCGGCAGCAGGGGCAAGTTTTTTGCCCTGGCGTTTCGGAAGAGTGCGGCTCGCGGCGCCGTTCGGGCGCCTCTGCCGCACCGCCCAGCTGCGGCTGACACGGATCGGACACAGGTCCGCGTCAGCGGATTTGAGCCTTTATGACGAAGCGGGCGAAATCGTCGCGGCGCTGACCGATTGCTGGTTTCGCCGCGTCGAGCTTGGCCGCCGCGGATCGGCCGCCGAGCGCATGTTGCATGTCGACCTGATCCCAGCGCCGCTGATCGAGGACGAAGCTCCAACCGCGCTGGAGAGCGCCGGCGCGGTTCTGGCGCGGCTCGCGGCCGTGCATGCGCCCGATCCCGATCGGTGCGAGCAAGGGCCGCTGCTCGATGCCCTGATCGGCGCCGTGGCTTTGCAGGTCCTCGGCGAGCTTGTCGCGCGCGAGCAGGCTTTTTCGATCGAGGAGCTCGTCGAGCACGAGCTGATTGCACCCGCTTCGATCGGGCTTGCCGAGTGTCTGTTGCGATCCCTTCAAGCTCTCGGGGGCGCGGTCGAGAGCCAGGGGGAGTGGTGGATCGAACCAGAAAGCGACCTGCCGGAGGTCGCTGAAATTTGGCGGGTGCTGTTGGCCGAGGCGCCGGACTTGGTTGGCGAGCTGGCACTCATCGGCGCGGCTCTCGACAATCTGCCGCGCATTCTGGCCGAGGGGCCGGGACCATCGCAATCCGCGACATCGGCGATGGTGGAGCATCTGCTGCACGCGTCGCCCGCGAGCGTCGAGGGCGTCGATCTGCTGAGCGGCGTATTACGCGCGGTGGCGGGCGAGTGGCCGGCGGGGCGGCCATTGCGTATTCTCGAGATCGGCGCCACCAGTGCTGTGACCCGCCGCTTTCTGCAATGCCTCGAGCGGTCTCCAGCCGCGATCGCTTATCTGGCGACGAGCCCCGATCCCGAGCAGATAGATCGGCTTTCGACGATGACGCGGTCCTTTGTCGGCGCTTCCGCGTGCGCCTGGAGGCCGGGGGAGGCGCGCGATCTCGTCGTCGAGGCGCGCTTCGATATTGTCCTGTCGGCAAATGCCTGCGCGCGGCTGCAGGTCGATGCCGCGTCGCTGGCAGCACTGCGCGAACTGGTGGTGCCGGGAGGGCTCTTTCTCGCAATCGAACCGGCGCCCAACGCGCTCTGGGACGTTGTGTTCGGGCAAACCGCCGACTGGTGGCTGACGGACCGATCAGGCGGGATCGCGTCGCCGCTGCGCTTGGGCGAGGAGTGGCAGGCGGAGCTGGCGGCTGCGGGGTTCGACGCCGTCGGCGCTGCTCCCATCGGCCTGGCGCCATGGCCCAGCACGGTATTTTGCGCCAGTGTTCCTCTTTGCGGCGGACCGGCCGGCGTGGCAGCCGCGGAGCACCGCGCCATCCTGGTGATTGGCGGCGATACCCGTTTGCGGGGAGCGTTGCTGGATCGGCTGGAGGCAGCCGGACATTACGCGGCGGCAGCACAGTTGGACGATTATCAGGCAGCATTGAGTTCCGTCGCCGCACATCACGCCCCAGACGGCATCGTCTTTCTGTCCGAAGAGGCGGCGAGTAGCGAGACCGTTGGGCGACAGCTAGCCGGGCTGGCTCGCATCGCCCATGCGGCAGAGGAACGCCGCGCTGCCCTCTGGGTCGTGACTTGCGATGCTCAACAGGCGACGCCGTCCCCCCCCGTGGCGGCCGGGCTTGCTGGGGGCGCCCTGTGGGGGCTGGCACGCGTGCTCGGCAATGAATTGCCGCGCCTTTCTGTTCGCCTGATCGACGTCGCCAGCTCGACGGCCGTCAATCTGCGCGCCAGGCAAATCGTCGACGAGATCGGGGCGGCGACAGCGGAAGCCGAGACCGTATGGATGCCGCAAGGGCGTCATGTGTTGCGCTTGCGGGCGGGGTTGCCGCCGCGCCTCTCGTCGCCGGAGGATACGCTGACTTTGACGAGCGGGCCCGCGGGCGGCTTTGCTTCGCTGGGATGGGGATCGCGCGCACCGCGCTCGCCGGGTCCGGGCGAGGTCGAGATCGACGTGCATGCCGTCGGTCTCAACTTTCGCGATGTCATGTGGGCGATGGGTCTGCTGCCCGAAGAGGCGCTGATCGACGGCTTTGCCGGCCCGAGCTTC
>DATKHX010000199.1:0-4218 GCA_035510075.1 Allostellaceae bacterium | reverse complement strand
CGAGCGCGCGCTGCGGGACGCGCTGGTGCAGATGCGGCGGCAGGCCTCGTGCTACGACCGGGCTGCGATCCGCACCGACGTCGTCCGCCGATACGGCCCCGATGCCTTCGCCCGCCGGTTCGCGGCGATTATCGCCTGACCGATTCTCTCGGTGCGCGCTATGAAGCGCGGATGCCGCCGGATAATTCTCGTCGAACCGAATACCGCTGACGCTGGCGCATGATCACCTGGCCCAATCTTATCTCGCAGCTGTTCAACGGGCTGGCCTCGGGGGCGTTGCTGGCGTTGATCGCCTCGGGGCTGACCATCATCTACGGCACCCTCGGCGTGTTGAACCTGGCGCATGGCGCGATGTTCATGCTCGGCGGCTACGCCGGCTGGGTTGCATTCCAGGCGACCGGCTCCTTTGCCGTCGCCGTGATCGCCGGCTCGCTGTTTCTGGTGGTCGTCGGCGGGGTCGTCGAGCTCGCGGTCATCCGCCGCTTTTACAGCCGTCCGCCGGAAGATCAGATCCTGGTCACCTTTGGGATCGGCATCGTCATCGTCGAGCTGGTGCGCCTCGGTTTTGGCGGCCTGTCGCGGACGGTCCCGCCGCCGGCCTGGGCCGCCGGCGTCACGCCGATCGGTTTTCTGATCTATCCGACCTACCGGATCGTCGTACTGGCGATCGTGGCGTCAGCACTCGCGGTGCTCTATGTCGTCCTCTACCGCACCCGGCTCGGCATCGTCGTTCGTGCCGGGATCGAGGATTCGGCGATGGTCGGCATGCTCGGGATCAACGTCAACCGCGTGTTTATGGTGGTCTTCGGCATTGGCGCGATGGCGGCCGGGTTTGCCGGGATCGTCAACGCGCCGGTGGCGTCGCTGACCCCCGACATCGGCGACTCGATCCTGGTGCAGACCTTTGTCGTGGTCGTCATCGGCGGCGTGGGCTCGTTTCCCGGGGCGATTCTCGGCGGGCTGATCGCCGGCGAAATCCTCAGCCTGACCTCGATGGTCGATCCGAGCTATTCGGAGGTCATGCTGTTCGTGGTGATGACCCTGGTGCTGCTGCTGCGCCCGCAGGGCCTCCTCGGCCAGCGGGGCCGCGATTGAGCGCGTCGGTGCGACGATGCGTCACCGCCGGTTTGTAATCGAGGCGCTGACCGCGCTCGGCCTGATCGCGGCACCCTATGTGCTGCCGCATCTCGGCTTCGCGCCCAACACGGTCAACCAGATACTGGTGTGGGGGCTGTTCGGGATCGGCTTCGACATACTTTTCGGCTTTACCGGCTTGTTGTCGTTCGGACAGTCGGCGTTTTACGGCACCGGCGGCTTTATCGCGGCCTACCTCTTGACCAACAATCTGATCTCGGACGTGTGGGCGGCACTCGTCGTCGGCACGATCGGGGCGATGCTGGCGGGGATCGCGGTCGGCGTGGTCGCGCTGCGCCGCACCGGCATCTATTTCGCCATGATTACCGTGGCGATCGCCGAGACCTTCTTTTTTGTCGAAAACTCGCCGCTCGCGGCCTGGACCGGCGGCGAAAACGGCCTGCCCGGCGTCCCGACCCCGAGCTTCGCATTCGGCGGGTTCGTCTACCAAGTCGGCACCGGCTGGTCGATGTATGGTTTTCTGGCCGCCTGTTACTTCATCGGCATCGTGATCGCGCTGCGCATCGTGCGCTCGCCCTTCGGCGCCATCTTGACCGCGATCCGCGACAACCCGCTGCGGGCTCGTGCGGTCGGCCATGCCATCGGCCTCTACAAGCTGAGCGCGTTCGTCATCGCCGCCGGCTATGCCGGTTTCGCCGGCGGGCTGCTCGGCGTGCTTCAGGGCTTCATGCCGCCGGACGCCTTCACCTTCGACACCTCCGGCCAGCTGGTGATGCAGACCGCGATCGGCGGCCTCGGCACCTTGTTCGGCCCGTTGCTGGGCGCCGTGGTCTGGCTCTATCTGCGCGATTTTCTGCAGGCGGTGGTCGGGCTGGGCAGCGCCTGGAAGCTGGTGCTGGGTCTGGTCTTTGTGCTGCTGGTCTGCTTTTTGCGCCGCGGCCTGATCGGCGGGCTGCGGGATCTCTTCACGCTTTTTGCCGCACCCGCCCGCCCGCCGGTTCCCGCGGCGGCGGGCGGCCCGGCGCCGCTGGCCAGCATTGGGCCGGCACGCCGCCGCCGGGAGGCTAAATTCTCCGGCCCGGCGCTGGAAGCGCGCGGCCTCACCAAATCGTTTGGGGGGCTGGTCGCCAACCGCAATATCGACTTCGCAGTCGAAGAGGGCGAATTGCGCGGCATCATCGGCCCCAACGGCGCCGGCAAGAGCACGTTTTTCAAGATGCTGACCTGCGAGCTGCCGCCGAGCTCCGGGCAAATCATCTTCCACGGCCGCGACATCACCGGCATGGGTGTCGCCAAGGTGTGCCAGCTCGGCCTGACCAAGAGCTATCAGGTCAATCAGCTGTTCACCCGACTGACCGCGCGTGAAAACGTCGTGATCGCAGCGCTCGGCGAACGGCGCGGCCCCTTCCGCCTCGATCTGTTGCGGCGCGTCGACCGCGTCGCCGGACTGAGCACCCAGGTCGAGAGCACGCTCGCTCTGGTCGGTCTCGGCGAACGCCCGGACGTCCCGGTGGCGCAGCTCGCCTACGGCGAAAAACGGCGGCTGGAGATCGCGCTGGCGCTCGCCGGCTCGCCCTCCCTGCTGCTGCTCGACGAGCCCCTGGCCGGGATGAGCCCGGCCGAGCGGGTGGAGACCGTGAAGCTTCTGAAGAACATTCGCCACGGCCGCACCTTGGTCGTGGTCGAGCACGACATGGACGCGCTCTTCGAATTGGCCGAGCGCATCACCGTTTTGCACGAAGGAGCGCTGCTCGCCGAGGGCGCGCCATCCGAGATCCAGCGCAACAGCCTGGTGCAGGAAGCCTATCTCGGCGGAGTAGCGGCGGCGTGACGGCGCTCCTCGAAGCCGAACGCCTCAACAGCTATTACGGCGACAGCCATATCCTGTTCGACGTGTCGCTGCGGGTCGGGCGCAACGAGGTCGTGGGCCTCCTCGGCCGCAACGGCGCGGGCAAGAGCACGACGTTGAAGAGCCTGATCGGCGTCGTCCGGCCGCGCTCCGGCCGGATCGTGCTCGACGGCACGCCGACGCACGGCCTGCCGGCGCACGCGATCGTCGCCCTTGGGGTCCAGCTCGTGCCGGAGGAGCGGCGGATCTTCGGCAGCCTCAGCGTCGAGGACAATTTGGTGCTCGCCGGGCTGACGGCGAAATCCCGATGGCCGTTGACGCGGGTATGGGACACCTTTCCCCCTCTGCGCGAGCGTCGGCGCAGTTACGGCACCGACCTCTCGGGCGGCGAGCAGCAGATGCTGGCGATCGCCCGGGCGCTGGTGCGCGAGCCGAAGATCCTGCTCCTCGACGAGCCGTTCGAGGGGCTGGCGCCGATTATCGTGCGCGATCTGCTCGCCACCTGCCGCGCGCTTGCCGAAGCAGGCCAGACCATCGTTCTGGTCGAGCAGAACATCTCGGCTGCGCTCAGCCTCGCCGACCGCCTCTACGTGCTCAACAACGGGCACATCGTCGAAGAGCTGACCGCCCAGGCCGCTCGCGGCCAGCCGGAGGTCTTGCACCGCTATCTCGGCGTCTGACCGGCGACGAGCCGGGCGCCGTGCGGGCCGAGCCGCTATGCGAGCCGGCGGCGAGATCGGCCGTGCCGAGGTAGCGGGATATTGCCAGAATTCCGCCGCTGGGCGAGGCTATGACAGTCGGGTGGGCGAATAGTCGACGCCCGCCGAAAATAATCAACGGGAGGAACGATGAGCGATCGAAGCATGGCGTCGGCGCTCGCTGTCGCGATCTTTGCGCTGTTGTGCGGGGCGCCGGATGCCGCCCGCGCGCAGGCTCCGCCAAACGATGCGGCAGCGCCAAAGATCGGCGCGCAGGACATCGGCGGCGTCGTGTCGAGCCCGCACGGGTCCGAGGCGGGCGTGTGGGTCATCGCCGAGACGACCGAATTGCCAACGAAATTTGCCCGCATCGTCGTGACCGACGAGCGCGGCCGCTATTTGATCCCGGATCTGCCGCTAGCCGATTACAGCGTATGGGTGCGCGGCTACGGGCTCGTCGACTCGCCGAAGATGCGGGCGACGCCGGGACGGCTTCTCGACCTCGAAGCGGTGCCGGCGCCCGACCAAGCGGAGGCGGCGCACTATTACCCCGCCATTTACTGGTATTCGATGCTG
>DATKHX010000198.1:0-3659 GCA_035510075.1 Allostellaceae bacterium | reverse complement strand
CGCCAATCAGATCGCCGACCACCGCGAGCCCAGTGGCGAGGCCGAGCCTCACGCTCAAATCCCCTCGCGCCGGCTTTCGGCCGACCGCCTCGATCACCGCCAGCCCGGCGCGTACCGCGCGCTCGGCGTCGTCTTCGTGTGCCTGCGGGTAGCCGAAATAGATCAGTACCCCGTCGCCCATGTACTTGGCGACAAAGCCATCGAAGCGGCCGACCGTCTCGGCGACGGCACGGTGGTAGTCGCCGACCAGCTCGCGCAAATCCTCCGGATCATGTCGGGTCGAGAGCGCGGTCGAGCCGATCAGGTCGCAAAACATCACCGTCAGCTGCCGGCGTTCGGCGTCGGCGGAAGCCCGTACATCAGCGGGCGCTGCAGTCACGGCGGTGGCAGAAGCCGCTGCGGCGGTCCCCGCGGAACCAAGCGCGGCGATGGCGTCGAGCAGCAGCCGGCGATGCCCAACCAAGGTGACGCCGAGATCCCTTAAATCCTCGGCCGTCAGGCTCGGCAACACTCTCTCGTTGATCTCGTTGTCGCGGAAGGCCGGCGCGTAGCGCTCAAGGCCCAAATCCTGCAGCCACGCCGCTATGTCCATGCGGTGTTCCTCGGCTCCGAGGACTGGCAGCCCCTCATGGATAACGATAGACCTTTGCCCTCCGGCCTACCAGCGGTGGAACTGAGATTGGTGCAGCGCCGGGTGTCGTGATTTCAGGCTGCCAATGACCGCTTTGAAGGCGGGGCGTCTCGGGCCGGTCAAAACGGAAATGGCAGAAAACCACCCAACCCGGCGGTTCGGCTCCGCCACCGCGAAGGTCGGTTGAGGGGCAAAGAACGAACCCGCTCTCGCGGGAATCCGCGCGGCGTGGTCGGTGGATTTTTGACGGTGGCGGTGAGTGGATGAGCGGTAAGGGGTGACGATCGGGGCACCCGATCCCGAGCATTGAAGGTCCAGCAACCTTCGGCTTGAGAGAGGAGCCCCCGATGACCTCCCAATCTTCGAACCGCCCCGTCAGTGCGCTGCGTGCGCGCATGATCGAAGACATGACGGTGCGCGGCTTCACCGAGGAGACGCGCAACAACTACATTCGCGACGTGCGGGCCTTCGCGGCCTTCATCGGCCGCTCGCCGGACAGGGCGACGGCGGAGGATTTGCGCCGCTTCCAACTTCACCAAACACAGACGGGCATGCAGCCGCCGAGCATCAATAGCGCGGTCTCGGCCTTGCGTTTCTTTCTCACCGTGACGCTCGACCGGCCGGACCTTGCCCGGCGGCTCACGGTCGTGCGCCAGCCGCGGCGGCTACCGTCCGTTCTGAGCGTTGAGGAGATTGCGCTTCTGCTGCAGGCGGCGCCAGGACCCAAGTACAAGGCGGCATTCGCTACCGCCTACGGCGCTGGGTTGCGCGTCTCCGAGGTGGTCGCGCTCAAGGTTGGCGACATTGACTCCGAACGCATGCTGTTGCGGATTGAGCAGGGCAAAGGACGCAAAGACCGCGACGCCATGCTGTCGCCGCAGCTGCTTGAGCTGCTGCGTGATTGGTGGGTAGAAGGCCGGCGCCGCGGCGTATTGCTGCCGCGGGGCTGGCTGTTTCCGGGCCGCAACCCGGTCGAGCCGCTTTCGACCCGTCAGCTCAACCGCGCCGTCCACGCCGCAGCTGAGGCCGCCGGGATCAAGAAGCGAGTGTCGCCGCATACGCTACGGCACAGCTTTGCCACCCACCTGCTGGAACAGGATACCGATATCCGCGTCATCCAGGTGCTGCTCGGCCATGCCAAGCTCGACACCACCGCCCGTTACACCCGCGTCGCCACCACCACGATCCGCGGCGTGACCAGCCCGCTCGACCGGCTCGCGCCCGTGGTCGAGAGGAGACCGAGAGCCTAGCCCAGCAGCGGTGAGCGGCCCGAGGCTGGAGGTCTCGGACGTCTTTCATCACCACGGAGCCGCTTGGCGCCGAGCCAATGCCGGGCATGCGAGCCTGGGTCAGCTCAAGGTGATGTCGGCGATCGAGCAGTGCCGCTCGGCCGCCCTCGGCGGTCATGTCGAGCGCTGTGAGGATTGCGGCCACAGCCGGATTGCGTACAACTCGTGCCGCAACCGCCATTGCCCCAAGTGCCAGGGCGTGGCGGCACGGGATTGGCTTGCCGCCCGCGAAGCCGATCTGCTGCCGGTCGGCTACTTCCACCTGGTCTTCACTCTGCCGGCCGAGATCGCCCCGATCGCCTATCAGAACAAGGCCATGGTCTACGACCTGCTGTTCCGCGCGGCGGCCGAGACGCTGATCACCATTGCCGCCGATCCTCAGCATCTCGGCGCCCGCATCGGCTTCACCGCCGTGCTCCACAGCTGGGGGTCGGCGATGACCCACCATCCCCACCTCCATCTGATCGTGCCGGGCGGCGGAATATCGCCCGACGGGAAACGCTGGGTGCCGTGCCGACCCGGCTTCTTCTTGCCAGTGCGGGTGCTATCGCGCCTGTTCCGGCGGCTCTTCCTGGCCGGCCTCGCCGACGCTCACGCAGCGGGCCGGCTGGCGTTCTTCGGCGAACTCGACAGCCTGCGTCACCGACGGGCCTTCGCCGCCCATCTCGCGCCGCTCGGCAGGAAGAACTGGTTCGTCTACGCCAAGCCGCCCTTCGCCGGGCCCGAGGCGGTGCTGGCCTATCTCGCCCGCTACACCCACCGCGTCGCCATCTCGAACAGCCGCCTGCTCGACCTCGACGAGCGCGGCGTGAGCTTCCGCTACAAGGACTATCGCCGCAACGGGCAGGCGCGATACCGCACGATGACGCTCGCGCCCGACGAGTTCATCAGGCGCTTCCTACTCCACGTCCTGCCCAAGGGGTTCCACCGCATCCGTCACTACGGGCTATTCGCCAGCGCCAGCTGCAAGACCAATATCGCGCGCGCCAGAGAACTGATCGCCATGCCCGTGCCGGTGACCGATCCGCCGGTAGAGCGCGACGACGCGGACCCGGCCGCCAGCGTCGCCGCAGACCATCGCCCGGCATGCCCCTGCTGCGGTGGCCGCATGATTATCGTCGAGACCTTCGAGCGAGGCGGCGCACCACGCGGCCCGCCATCGCCCAATGCCGGGGTCAGGACCGCGATGCCATGACCCCCGTCACCGCCTCATCGCACCACGCGCCCGCCGCGGAAGCGCACTTCCGCCATCCCATCACTGTTGTCCCAACGCCGGCCAAGACCCGTGCTACGTCCCCGATCATCCCAAAATCACCCCGTCAACCGCCACCGCCGCGACAAAATCCCGACCCCGATCGTCGATCCAACGACCATCACCTCGACAACCGCAGCCCCCACGCAAGCCGTAGCCCCGGCAAATACCCATAGACGGCACGCTGCTCACCCAAACCCCGCGGGTTCCTTCCCTGAAGGCTTTCGGACACCGGCCCCTCAGCACCGGCGGATAGATCATTAATGGGGCCGGTATCCGAAACCCTGCACAACAGCGGAAGGCTGGAAGCGCGTGCATCTTCTTCCGTTGCGCCGTAACCGGACTTCGTCGGACTAGGGGAACCAACGGGGCTGGGCGATGGTGCTCATTTGCCGGCGCTACGGTGATCGCCATGGTTGGCAGCCTAGGGTGGGGCATTTGAAGGCGCGCCAGGGATTCTCAGAATTTGGCCGCCAAGTGCTTCGGT
>DATKHX010000197.1:0-5212 GCA_035510075.1 Allostellaceae bacterium | reverse complement strand
CCAGGAGATCCAGAAATGGCGCTCGAGCAAGCGGGCGACATAATTCGAGGCGACGCCCATCAGCGCCACCGACAAGATGAGGCCAAAGGCCAACACCCAAAAATGGTTGCGCGCGGTCCCCGCCACCGCCAGCACGTTGTCGAGCGACATCGACAAATCCGCGAGGACGATTCGGATCAGCGCCTGCCGCGCCGTCTTGCGCACCGCTGGCGGTTTGCACCGCTCCGGCGTCGCCTCCGCTCGGCTGCCGCGCGACTGGCGCAGCTCGCGGTACATTTTCCATGACACCCACAGCAGCAGCACGCCGCCCGCCAAGGTCAGCCCGATGATCGCGAGCAATTGCGCGGTAAAGTAAGCGAATATCAGGCGCAGCCCGGTCGCGACGACGATGCCGAGCATGATCACGCGCCGGCGCTGCTCCGCCGGCAACCCAGAGGCCGCCATGCCGACGACGATCGCATTGTCTCCGGCCAGCACCACGTCGATGATGACGACGGAGAGCAGCGCGCCGAGTTGATTGACGTCGATCAGCACCCTCGCCAGATAGGCATCGCCGCCAGCCCCGTCGAGATCGGTTGCAATGCCGAGGCATGTCTCTTTGCGGCCGGCGGCGCGCCTGTCGGCGTTCTACGCCGCGGCGTTTCTGGTGACCGGCGCGCAACTGCCGTTCTGGCCGGTGTGGCTGGCCTCGCGCGAGCTCGGCGCCAAGGAAATCGGCACCCTCTTCGCCGCCGCGATTTGGGCAAAGGTGATCGCGACCCCAGCGATCGGCGCGCTCGCCGACCGGTTCGGGCGGCATCGGGTCATGGCGGCGCTTGCCGCGGCGGCTGTCGCGGCCTATGCGGCGCTGTGGCCGTCGAGCGGTTTCTGGGCGATCCTGTCGCTCAACACCGCCGCCTTGACCGCGCAGTCGGCGCTGATGCCGCTCGGGGACACCGTGACCTTGGCCGCGTCGCGCGCCGACGGCTTGGACTACGGGCGCATCCGGGTGTGGGGATCGCTGAGCTTCATCTTCGCCTCGCTCGCCGCGGGGGCCGTTCTCGCGCGGACCTCGGCCGGCTTCGTTCTGCCGCTCGTTCTCGGCGCCTCGGCGCTGTTGCTGACCGCTTGCTGCGCCATCCCGTCATCCGAGCCGACGCACGGCGCCGCCAGCCGCCGGCTGCGCCGAACCGGATTGCGGCTCGTCGCCGGCAACCCGCGATTTTGGCTGTTTGTCGCCAGCGCCGCAGCCTTGCAGGCGAGCCACCAGGTCTATTACGGGTTCGGAACGCTTTATTGGCGCTCGCTCGGCTTTTCGGAGACCATGATCGGCTGGCTGTGGGCCGAAGGTGTCGTCGCCGAGGTTTTGCTGTTCTGGCACGGGCGCCGCCTGCTCGCCCGGTTTGGGCCGCTCGGATTGATGGCGCTGGGCGGAGCTGCCGGCATCCTTCGCTGGGGCGTCGCGGCGCTCGTCGTCTCGCTCCCGGCGACGGCGGCACTGCAGCTGCTGCATGCGCTGACCTTTGGCGCGAGCTATCTTGGAGCGATGCATTACCTGTCGCGCAACGTGCCGCCGGCGGCCGCGGCTGGCGCGCAGACGCTGTTCGCCGCGGCCTCCTCCGGCCTCGGCGGCGGGCTCGTCATGGCCGCGGCAGGCGCGCTCTACGCCGCGTATGGCGGGGGCGCCTATCTGGCGATGGCAGCGCTGTCGGGCGCCGGCCTATTCGGCGCGCTGTGCTTGCGTTCGACGCGCCCGCAATAATCGCGGCCCGCCGCGCATCGGGCTATCGGCCGCAACGCGGATGGATTTCGGCCGGGCTCGAGGCCTGGGCGACGGCGTAGTCGTGCAGCCCCTTCGCGTCGAGGGCGCCCGCCATTTTGAGCATGTCGGCCGCTTTCTGGCACACCACTGCCGTCGGCGTCGCGCCCTGCTTCAAGGCGATCTCGTTGGCGAGGCTGGTGTTCCACGAATCGAAGCGGCTCTGAGCGTTGCGGAAACCCTCGCGGCGAAAATGACTTATCATGATCTTTTGGTAGCGGATGATGGCGTCTTTGTTGCGCGCCCGAAACAAGCCGTAAACTTCGTCCCGGCAAGCCGAGCTGACCACCATCAGGTTGGTCTGGAACACGATCGCCTGCTCCGCCTCCTGATCCGACGCCGAATAGCAACTCCCATCCGCCGCGGACGCGGTCTGCAGCGACGCGGCGACACAAGCCGCCGCGAGCACAACAGCCTTCCTCATCGCACTCCCCCAAATATACGTTTGCGATCTCGCCAGCATACGCAATCGCCAAGCAGTTTCAAGAGAAACCATCGCGGTCGCGCATCGCCAACGGAATTCACCAACAAAAAATCGAAATCGGTTGGCGCGAAGTTACCTTGGTATCCAACCCTAAATTGATTTGCAAGCTGTCGCGGGATCGGGCAATCGCAAATTTCCAATTGGGTGAAGAAATTGTGTTGCTCTAACGGGTTTTTACTTGTGATCGTGCAAACAGGCGAAGGACAAATCGATGATTGCGCTGTTCACCGATTTTGGCCTTGCCGGGCCCTATACCGGTCAGGTCAAGGCGATTCTGGCGCGGCGGGCGCCGGGGATACCGGTCATCGACCTGTTCGCCGATCTGCCGGCCGGAAAAGTCAAGCCCGCCGCCTACCTGCTCGCCGCCTACGGGCCTTGGTTTCCGCCGGGAACGGTCCTCCTTGCCGTGGTCGATCCCGGGGTCGGCAGCGAGCGCCGGGCGGTTGTCGCCGAGGCCGACGGCCGCTTTTACGTCGGTCCCGACAACGGCCTGCTCGAGCTCGTGCTGCGCCGCACTCGCCGGGCGCAAGGCTGGGAAATCGCCTGGCGCCCCGAATCGCTGTCGGCGAGCTTTCACGGTCGCGACCTGTTCGCCCCGGTGGCGGCCCGGCTCGCGCTTGGCGGCCCGGACCCGGCGATGCTGCGAGAGGCTGAAATCAGCCGTGTCCCCGATTGGCCGGACGACCTCGCCGAGATCGTCTATGTCGACCATTATGGCAACGCGATGACCGGGTTGCGGGCGGCATTGCTGCCGGACACCGCTCAGCTCGCCGCCGGCAGCAGGGTATTGCCACGGGCGCGCACTTTCTCCGCTGTCCCGCCGGGCTCGGCCTTCTGGTACGAGAACGCGAACGGCCTCGCCGAGATCGCGGTCAACACCGGCCGCGCCGAAACCGTGCTCGCTCTTGCCATCGGTTCGCCGGTTTCGGTTATCGTGTGATTCGGCGGGGAAGCCTAAGTCGGCGGCGCCGCGACCTGCGTTGCCGGCAGCAGCCGGTGCTGGCGTCGTCGCTGCAGCCGATGGAAACAGCCGACGCTGCCGGCGATCGCGACAAAGACACCGAGCATCGTCAAGCTGAACCTGCGGGCGATGTCGCCGAGCACCGCGCGAAAGGCGTGGCCGAGAAAATATCCGACCGCGATAAAGATCGCCGCCCACACCGCCGCTGCAAGCAAATTCAGGATCAAAAACCGCCTTCCGCGAACGGCACTCATCCCCATCGCGAAAGAGGAGAAATTGCGAACCCCGTAGATAAAACGAAACGACAGAATGAAGCCGGTATCGTAGCGCTCGAGCCAGCCGAGCGCGCCGTCGACCCCGCTGCGCCAGCGCGGAAAGCGGTCGAGCAACCTCGATCCGAAACGGCGGCCGACCCAAAACCAGCTCTGGTCGCCGGCAAAGCTGCCGAGCCCCGTCGCCGCCAACAATAAAATGGGATTGAGCAACCCTTGCGCCGCGGCAAAACCGGCAAAAATGACAATCGTCTCGCCCTCGAAAAAAGTCCAGACGAGGGCGATCAGGTAAAACCAGGCGCCGTGCCCCGCGATCAGCCGATCAAACTCCATTTCCAACTCGGTTCCTGCTTGTGCGAGCAGCGCGGCTCCTGCAGCGCGGGCATGCTAGGTTTTTCGCCGGCTCGGGTCGAGCGGGAATTGCTCTGGTGCAATCTGGACAGCCCCGACCAACGCCCCGTGGGTTCGCGCATCGCCTCCGGCGATTACGGCTCGAAGCAGCCGGAATGACGATCGTATGGTTAGCCTGTTAAGATCGCGTGACGGCAGCGGCGGACGCTCGGGAGGAACGATGGCCGGGTTGTATTTCGAGGAGTTCGAGGAAAACCAGGTGTTCGAGCACGCGATCAGGCGGACGGTCAGCGAGATGGACAACGTGCTGTTCAGCACCTTGACGATGAACCCGCAGCCGCTTCACCTCGACGACGAGTTCGCCAAAAAGACCGAGTTCGGCCAACGTCTCGTCAACAGCATCTTCACCCTTGGCCTCGTCATCGGCATCAGCGTCGGCGAGACGACGCTCGGCACCACGATCGCCAATCTCGGCATGAGCGATGTTCGTTTCCCGAAGCCGGTGTTTCACGGCGACACCCTGCGGGCGCGCACGATCGTGCGCTCAAAGCGCCGGAGCCAGTCGCGGCCCGACGCCGGCATCGTCGAATTCGAGCACCAGGGCCTCAACCAGCGCGGCGAGACCGTCGCGATCTGCCGCCGCGCCGGGCTGATGATGTGCCGCCCCGCCGCCGCGGAGGATTGAATGCGTTCGTTCCTGTTCGTCCCGGCCGACAGCGAGCGCAAGCTCGCCCGCGGGCCGCAATCGGGCGCCGACGCGCTGATCCTCGATCTCGAAGATTCGGTGGTGCCGGCGAACCGCCCCGCCGCCCGAGCCCTGGCGCGCGGGTTTCTCGATGCGACCGGCGATGCCGGCTTGCAGCGCTGGGTGCGCGTCAACCCGCTTGCGACAGACGCAGCCCTCGACGATCTCGCGGCGGTGATGCCGGGGCGGCCTGACGGCATTCTGCTGCCGAAATGCGTCCCCGAGGATCTGCGCACGCTCGACCATTATCTCTCGGCGTTCGAGGCCGGCGCGGCACTACCGCTCGGCGCCGTCCGGGTGATCGCGATCGCGACCGAGACGCCGGCGGCGATGTTCGCGATCGGCAACTACGCGGGCGTGTCGCCACGTCTCTGCGGCATCACCTGGGGGGCCGAAGATCTGGCCGCCTGCATCGGCGGCAACAACCGCCGCGCCGACGGGATCTACGACGACGTCTACGGGCTCGCCCGCTCGCTGTGTCTGCTGGCCGCCTCGGCGGCGGGGGTCGATCCGATCGACACGATCTATACCGATTTTCGCGACGAGGCCGGGCTCGCCGAGGAATGCGCCGCCGCCAAGCGCTCGGGATTTACCGCCAAGA
>DATKHX010000196.1:0-3749 GCA_035510075.1 Allostellaceae bacterium | reverse complement strand
GAGGCGAAGCCGTTGTCCTTCACCAAGCGCGAGCAGCACGCACCCGACTACCTGGCGATCAACCCCGAGGGCAAGGTCCCGACCCTGCTGATCGACGGCCGGCCGCTGACCGAGGTTGCCGCAACCCTCTACTATCTTGCCCAGCACTATCCCGAGGCGAAGCTGTGGCCGGAGGGCGGCATCGAAGCAGAGGCGCAGGCGATTTCGTGGATGTCGTTTATCGCCGCCACCATTCACCCGGCCCGCCGCATCGGCCTCGAACGCTGGAAAGAGGTGTTCAAGATCGCCGATCCGAGGCTGGGCGCCAACGAATGGACGGTCGGCAGCCGATATTCGATCGCCGACATCCACCTGTTCCGGCTCTATTGGCGGTTCAAGACCACGACCTCCCCGGCACCAGGCGAATATCCGAGCCTCGACGCCCATTTCGCGCGGATCGTTACGCGACCGGCGGTCAAAAAGACGATCGAGATCGAGAGCGCCATTGGCTACAACCTGCCTTAGCGCATGCCGACGAGGCGGTGCCCCGATTTGTATCGCATCTTAAAATGTTGCATTAGTCGTCACCCGCAAAAGCGCCTCTAGGTGACGCTCGAGCGCCTGCCTGAGGCTCCCGCTTGCGGGCGTGGCTGGTCCGAGAGATGGGTCAACTGGTTGCGGCTGCACGCTGGCGTGCGCTATCAAAACACCGGTTTGGCCGCATCCAAAGATCCGCACCTTTCTCGGCGTCCGCCGCCCGGTGCCATGTTCAAAACCGGCTCGGTTTCGGCTATGTCTGATTTCCCCGGACAGCCCTGCGCGCAGGCGGGAACCAAGGCGTCATGATTTCCCTCGCGCGCGCTCGGCGCCCGCTTCCCGCGGGGGCGAGGATAGGGGATTGAGGAGAGGCAGATGCGGTTTGGGATTTTCGACCATCTGGACGACAGCGGCGTGCCGCTGACCCGGCATTTCGAGGACCGGCTGCGGCTGGTCGAGGCCTACGACCGCGCCGGGTTCTACGGCTATCACTTGGCCGAGCACCACAATACCCCACTCGGCTATGCGCCGTCGCCGGGCGTCTTCCTGGCGGCGGTGGCGCAGCGCACACGGCAATTGCGGTTTGGGCCGATGGTCTATCTGTTGCCGCTCTATCACCCGCTGCGGCTGATCGACGAGATCTGCATGCTCGACCAGATGAGCGGCGGCCGCTTTATGTACGGGGTCGGGCGCGGCATCTCGCCGGTCGAGGTCGGCTTTTACGGCATCGACTTTGCCACGGGTGCGGCGCAGTTCCGCGAGGCGTTCGACGCAATCCGCATCGGGCTGACCGAGGACGAGCTGACCTTTCACGGCAAGTTCTACGATTTCGACCATGTGCCGATCGCGATGAAGCCGTTTCAAAAGCCTTATCCTGAGCTGTGGTACGGGCTCGGCAACCCTGCAAGCGTTCCTTGGGCGGCGGCGAACGCCGCCAACACGGTGACGCGCCGTCCGCCCGAGCAGGTGCGCGCGATCACCGACAGCTACCGCGCCGAATGGAAAAAGCTCGGCCGGTCGGAAGCGGAGCTGCCGCTGCTCGGCGTCAACCGCCACATCATCATCGCTGACACCGAGGCCGAGGCGCTCGACACCGCGCGGCGCGGCTACCCGGCGTGGCGGCACCATATGGGGCAGTTGTGGCACAAATATAACGTGCCGTTCCCGCTGGAGGCGGCTTTGCCCGAAGACTGGGCCGTCTTGCAGCAGCACGGCGACGCGATCGCCGGCACGCCCGCTCAGGTGCGCGACTACATCGCGGGCGAGATCGACGCGACCGGCGTCAACTACTATGTCTGCGACTTTGCCTTTGGCACGATCAGCCACGACGAGGCGTTGCGCTCGGTCGAGCTGTTCACGCTGGAGGTCATGCCGGCCTTTGCCGACGCCTGACCCCGCTCCTTAACCTTCCCGCGCGTGCGGGGGAGGGAATGGGTGGGGGCGGCGAACTCGGCGCGTTTTAGGAGGACACTCAAATGGGCATCATGACCGACTTTGCCCGCCCCGATGGCGTGGCGACCCGGGGCCATCTGGCGATGGCGGCTCACGGCCGGCCCGGGATCATCGTCATTCAGGAATGGTGGGGCCTCAACGACCAGATCTGCGGGGTGGCCGACCGCTTTGCCCGCGCCGGCTGGAACGCCTTGGCGCCCGATCTCTACAAGGGGCGGCTGACCGCCTCGCCCGACGAGGCCAATCATCTGATGACCGGCCTCGATTTCCCCGATGCCACCCACCAGGATCTGCGCGGTGCGGCACTGCACCTGCAACAGCACAGCGACAAGGTTGCGGTGATGGGCTTTTGCATGGGTGGCGCCTTGACCATCGCCGCCGCCGTGCATGTGCACGAAGTCGATGCCGCGGTCTGCTTCTACGGCATCCCGCCCAAGGAATTCGCCGACCCGGCCAAGATCCGCGTGGCGTTCCAGGGGCACTTCGCCAACCGCGACGACTGGTGCACCCCGGCCCTGGTCGACGACCTCGAAACGACACTGAAGGCCGCCGGCTCCCGCCACGAGATCTACCGTTACGACGCCGCCCACGCGTTTTTCAACGAGCGCAGCCCCGCCTACGACCTCGCCAGCGCCGAGAAGGCATGGGACCGCATGACGGTCTTCTTAAAGGCGCAGCTCGGGGACTAATCGGGCGCGGCGGCGCGGGTCTCCAGCGCCGCTAGCCAGCGCCGCAGCACAGCAGCGTGGGCGGCGAGCCGCCGCGCGATTTCCGCGCCGATCTCGCCGCGATACATGTGAACCGCGAGATTGCGGACGTGGCCGACCGTTATCGCATCCTGCGCGTCGTCATCCGACAGCCAGCCGAGCCGCCGCGCGGCGCGAATGGTGGCGTTCGGCGAAGCAACTTCGACGCCCTCGCGCTCGGCGAGCAATTGCTGGCAGGCTTTCCACACCGCTTCGAAGGTGTAAATCAGCCGCAGGATCGCGCCGTCGCGCTCGACCAGCGACCGGCCGGTGTTTGCAAATCACCTCGTCCAAGGTGGCGAGCGCCGCCGCAGCCTCGTTGAGGCGCCTCTCTAATCCCGCCACTTCACACCCTCAGCGCGGACTTCCTCGACCAGCGCTGGATCGGCACGCCGCAAATCGACCAGGTCGACATCATACGGGATCGTGCTCTCCTCGATCTCGGCTTCGAGCTCACCGAAGAATCCGGCCGGAAGCTCGCCGCGCGGCAGGATCCCGATGTCGATGTCGCTATGCTGCCGCGGCTCGCCTCGGGCGCACGATCCAAACAACCAAACCGCCGCGTCGTGCTGGCCGAGCGCGGACAGCACGATCCGGCGCAATTCCGCGATCGCCTCCGCGCGGATGGCGTTCATGTCGAGAGCCTGTGATCTGATAACCCGGCTTCTTCGCCCGTAAACGGGGCGAGCGACATATCTGGTCTCGTGACGGCCGAGAGCTTCGTGAAGCTCCGAATCGGAGCATCATGATTGGCGAACTGAAGACGCTCTGCCTCAGGTCTGATTATCGTTACGTCCGCATACCACTTTGAATGCAGCGGCACTCCCCAATGGAACATAAAAAGTCCTCGCACCACCAACGAAAATAATTCCTCAACCTTCGCGGTATCGATTCTAACCGACATAATTGGAACAAGTATTCCGTTTCGGCTGCGCTCCCACGTGCCTGAGTGCCGCAGTGATAGCTGAGCCTGGAGCGCAGCATTTTTTATGAGGTGACGGCGGGTGTTGTTTTCGGAATAGGTCTTGGCATCGA
>DATKHX010000195.1:0-4615 GCA_035510075.1 Allostellaceae bacterium | reverse complement strand
GATCGTCGATTCACAGATCCATCTTTGGGAAAACGCGCGTATGTCGCCGCAGCACCGCCAGATCCCGACTTACAATGTCGACGACGCGCTGAAGGAGATGGCCGAGGCCGGGGTCGACGCGGCGGTCATCCATCCCCCCAGCACCCTCGGCGAGGGGCCGAACGCGCAGGCGGTCGAGGCGGTCAAGGCCCACCCCGACAAATTCTGCATCCTCGGGAATTTCGATCTGCAGGCGCCGAACCGCGAGGACATCGTCAAGAACTGGCGGCAGCGGCCGGGCATGCTCGGTTTTCGCTTCACCTTTAATCAGCCGCATCAGGCGAACTGGTGGTCGGATGGCTCGCTCGACTGGTTCTGGGCGGCATGCGAGCGTGAAAAGCTGCCGGTCGGCTTGATGGCGGGCGGGCATATGGCCGATCTCGGCAGGATCGCCGAGCGCCATCCGGGGCTCAAGCTGCACATCGACCACCACGGCCGCGGCGGTAGCGGCGGCTCGGGGACCGACGATGCCGCCTTCGCCAATCTCGGCGACATGACCGCACTCGCCAAACAGCCGAATGTCGCGGTCAAACTGTCGGGCGCGCCGAGCTATTCGAGCGAACCCTACCCGTACCGCAACATCCACAGATACATTCGTCAGATCTTCGACGCGTTCGGCCCGCAGCGTTGTTTCTGGGGCACCGACATTACCCGCATGCCGTGCTCCTACCGGCAATGCGTGACGATGTTCACCGAGGAACTGCCGTGGCTGCAAGGCCGCGACAAGGAGCTCGTCATGGGCGACGCGATCTGCGACTGGCTCGGCTGGAAGCGCCCGGTCTGATTTCCTCGACACGCTCGGCTCCAGCGTCTTGGTGATCCCCGCGCAAAACGGGGATCACGGCCAACCGCATGCGGTTTTTCACGGTGTTGAAACGCGGCTTCGACGTGCATCGCTCGGGTGCCAGCCGATGGCGCGACGCATAAAATTATAGCCGAGCGCGGTGAAGGAGGCGCGCTCGCGGTTGTCCTTGCCATAGCCATGGCCACCGGCGGCAGGCTCGTAAAAATAGGCTTCGTAGCCCATCGCCTGCAATTTCGCCGCCATCTTGCGGGCATGGCCGGGATGGACGCGGTCGTCGCGCCGGCTCGTCGCGATCAGGATCGGCGGGTAATGCCGGCCCGGAATCGCGGCGTGATAGGCCGAGATCTTCTTCAGGAACGCCCAGTCCTCGGGGTTGTCGGGATCGCCGTACTCGGCGATCCAGCTGGCCCCAGCGTGCAATTTGGAATAGCGGCGCATGTCGATCAGCGGGATCGTGCAGAACAGAGCGCCGAACCGCTCGGGATAGCGGGTCAGCATATTGGTGATCAGGATGCCGCCATTCGATCCGCCCTCGGCGGCGATATGGCCGGGGCGGGTTACGCCGCGGCGCACGAGGTCGGCGGCGACCGCGGCAAAATCGTCGTGCGAGGCGCGCTTGCCTTCGCGGCGCCCGGCCTCGTGCCAGGCCGTGCCGAACTCGCCGCCGCCGCGGATATTGGCGACGACGCTGGTGCCGCCGCGCTCCAGCCACAGCTTGCCGACGGCAGAATTGTAATAAGGCAGTTGCGAGATGCCGAACCCGCCATAGCCGGAGAGGTGGGTTGGGGCGTCGCCGGTTTCTCCCGGCGGTCCGACCTGGGTGTACGGGATGCGGGTGCCGTCGGCGGAAATCGCCTCGTGGCGGGTGACGATGAGCCCAGAGGGGTCGAACGCCTGCGGCGCCCGCTTCAACAGCTCCGGTGCCGCGCGCGGGCGCACCAGGTACAGCGAGGCCGGGGTCAGCGGGTCCTGCGCGCTGGCGAGCAGGTCGCCGTTCGACTCCTCGGCGCGGACATCCAAGGGCCACGCATTGGCGACGCCGAATTCCGGCAATCCGGTGATGCATTCGCGCCGCCAGCCGCCAGCCGATGGGGTCAGCGCCTCGAATACCGGCTTCAAATCATCGAGGATCGTCAGAACGAGCCGGTCGCCGCACCAGCAGAACCCTTGCAGGGCGCGGCGCTCGGCCGGTTCGAAGAGCTTTGTGAAATGGCGGTCTCCGGCGAGAAACGCCGCAAGCGATATGCCGAGGACGGTGTCGGGAGGGTGGGTTTCGCCGCCGATCGTCCAAGGGGTTCGGCGCTTGGCCGCGAGCCAGCCGCGATGCCACTCGACCGAGGCGTCGATCGGGACGTCGATCCGGGTCTTGGGGCCGGCGCGGTCGCCGATCCAAACGATCTCGTCGAAAAAGCCGAGACGCTCGGCGAACACCAGCCGCTCCTCGTCGGCCTCGCGGTCGACATCGGCCCAGACCGCCATATGCTCGGCGCCCGTCGCGAAAACGATTGAGGCCCCGAGCGGGTCGGTCCCGCGCCGCCACAGCCGCACGGTGCGCGCGTACCCGGAATTGGTCGCCGCGCCGTCGCCAAAGGCCGAGGACAGCAGCAAGGTGTCGCGATCGAGCCAGGCGGCACCACCCTTGGCCTCCGGCAGCGAGAAACCGTCAGCAACGAAATCGCGCGACGCCAGGTCGAATTCGCGCAGCACCACGGCGTCGGCACCGCCGCGCGACAGCATCAGGATGGCGCGGTCGTGGCTGCCGGGGAGGGTCGCCGCCCCGCTCCAGGTCCAGTCCTCGCGTTCCCGCGCCGCAAGCGCGTCGAGATCGAGCAGGATGTCCCACTCCGGCGCCTCGCTGCGAAAGCTGTCGAGCGAGGTCGCGCGCCACAGCCCGCGGGGATGTGCTGCATCCTTCCAGAAATTGAAGGCGCGGGCGGCGCGTCGGGCGATCAGCGGGATGTTGTCGGGCCGGTCGAAGATGCCCGCGAGAACATCGCGATCGGCGACGCAACGCGCATCGCCAAAGTGCGCCAAGCTCGCCGCATTTTGCGCCTCGACCCAGGCCAGGGCCGGCTCGCCGTCGACCTCCTCGAGCCACAAATACGGGTCGTCGTCGGGCATTTCGACGGTCGGGCGCTGATCGATCACCGGCATTCTCCGACGGTGCCTATTCCGCGCCGATCGATTCACGCGGCGCGCGCTTCCCACATCGCCCTAAGCTACGAGCGCCCGGTGCGGATGCAAAGGCGAACGCGATCAAAATTCCGGGACCTCCAGACTTTCCGGCTCGCTGCCGCGATTGCCGGTGGTTGTTCGGGAGGGCCTTTGGAGCGCAATATCGCGCGAGTGCATCGACGAGCGGGGAAATCATGGCGGAAAGCGAGCTGTATCAAAAAGGGGCGGCGATGCGGCGCCGGCTGATGGGCGACGCGGCGGTCGAACGCTCGGCGCGCGAAATCTACAGCGATCCGGTCATGAAGAAATTCATCGACGTCGCCACCGAAACCGTGTTCGGGGCGCTGTGGACGCGACCCGGCCTCGACCTCAAGACCCGCGCGCTGATCTGCGTGATCTCGGACACGGCGACCGGCCGCGAGCCCGAGCTCGGGCTGCATCTGCGCATGGCGCTGCGCCAAGGCTGGACCGAGGAAGAGTTGACCGAGGCGCTTTTGCACCTTTCGGGCTATGTCGGGGTGCCGATCATCCGCGAATCGCTGATGGTGGCGAGCAAGGTCTTCGCCGAGCATCGCGCCGAGCAGGCGGCGGAGAAAACGCACGCTTGACCAAGCACATCCTGGTGATCCCGTCCTGGTACTCGAACGGGCGGGGGTCGGGCGGGGGCTATTTTCGCGACCAGGCATTGGCGCTCCAGGCCGCCGGTCATCGCGTCGCGATCCTGGCGCCCGACATCCACACTTGGCGCGATCTGCGAACCGGGCGGGTCGAGCGGCAAAAGCGCACCGGGGCGGCTGTCGAAAGTGACGGCGTTCCGATCTACCGGCGCAATGATTTTACCGCGATGCCGCGGGTTCCGTACCGCAATGCGATCGCCTGGACCGGGTGCGGGATAAAATTGTTCCGCCGGTACATCCGCGACAATGGACGGCCGGATCTGGTGCATGCGCATTGCTGCCTGAATGCCGGCGTGTTGGCGCTGGCGATCAAGCGGCGCTACGACATTTCGTTTGTCGTCACCGAGCATAGCACGGGATTTGCGCAAAGCCGGTTGCGGTGGTGGGAACGCGACTTGGTTCGGCGGGTCGCAGGGCGGGCGCGCTCCTGCATCGCCGTCAGTCCTCATCTCGCCAGACTGATCGAGGAGCAATATCCCGCATCCTCATGGCAATATCTGCCAAACGTTCTCGGCGAGGTATTCCTGACCGCGTCCCCCAAAGCCGTGGCGCCGAAAGGGAGCGGTCCGTTCGTCTTTCTGTGCGTCGCCCGGATGTCACCTCAAAAAGGGTGCGATCTGCTGTTGGAAGCCTTTGCCGAGGCATTTTGCGACGATGGAAACGTGCGGTTGCGGCTGGTCGGCGACGGGCCTGCGCAGCCGAGCCTCGAACACCTGAGCGCCCGGCTCGGGATCGCGCCGCAAGTCGATTTCGTGGGTGGGTTGCCCGCCGACGGGGTGCGCGCGGAAATGGAAGCTGCGGATGCCTTTGTGCTCGCCAGCCGGTTCGAGACCTTCGGGGTCGTCGTCATCGAGGCGTTGGCCTGCGGGCTGCCGGTCGTGTGCACCGCCAGCGGCGGCCCGGACCATCTCGTCGACCG
>DATKHX010000194.1:0-6106 GCA_035510075.1 Allostellaceae bacterium | reverse complement strand
GATCTTCCGCGCCGGGCCGGCATTGGGGGCGGTGCTGATGGGCTCGCTCAGCGAGCGCTTCGGGTTGCGGCTGCCGCTCGCGGTCGGCGCCGTCGTTTCCTGCGGCTTTTGGGCATTCACCTGGGCCAAGCAAAAGCGCATCGCCGACACCCTGGAAAGCGAACCGGCGGCGGCCGTCACCGGCCCTGTGGCGGAGCGGCAGGCGTGATGACGACCGGGCCGGCCGGCGCGCATCTGTTCTGTATCGGGCTCGGCTACAGCGCGCTGGCGCTCGCCCGATTGGTCGCCGACGAAAATTGGGCGGTTAGCGGCACCAGCCGCGGCGCCGAGACGGCCGCGGAGCTGCACGGGCGCGGCTATCCCGCCGAGATCTTTGACCGCGCCCACCCGCTTCGGTCGAGCGTGCTGCACGGCGTTACGCATATCCTCGTCTCGGTGCCTCCCGACGAGGCCGGCGACCCGGTGCTCGACCTTCATGGCGGCGATATTGCCGCACTGCCCGGCCTCGCCTGGCTCGGCTATCTGTCGACGACCGGGGTTTACGGCGACCGCGGCGGCGGCTGGGTCGACGAGGCGTCGGCGCTGCTGCCGAGCGGCGAGCGCGGGCGCTGGCGGGTCATGGCCGAGCAGGGTTGGCTCGATCTGGGGCGACAGGGCGGCGTCCCGATCCACATCTTTCGTCTCGCGGCGATCTACGGCCCGGGACGCAGCCCGTTCGCGGCGTTGCGAACCGGTGCGGCCAGGCGCGTCGACAAGCCGGGCCAGGTCTTTTCGCGCATCCACGTCGGAGATCTGGCGCGAGTGCTGCGCGCCTCGATCGCGCGGCCTCGTCCGGGTGCGGTCTACAATGTCTGCGACGACGACCCGGCACCACCCGAAGCGGTCGTGGCCTACGCGGCCGAGCTGCTCGGCGTGGCGCCGCCACCTTTGGTCGCACTTGACCAAGCCGAGCTGTCGCCGATGGCGCGGAGCTTCTACGACGACAACAAACGGGTCCGCAACGGGCTGATCAAAAGCGAGCTCGGGGTGGCGCTGCGCTACCCCGATTACCGCGCCGGGCTCGCCGCCATCCTCGCTGCCGAGGAGCGTTGAGGCTTGCCGAACCGGCGGGCCTTCGGCATGGTCGGGGCCAATTCTGCGGTCAGCCGGTAATCCTGTGTAGTTGGGAGGAAGGGTCATGACGACATACAACGTGTTGATGATGGGCGCGTCCTATGGCTCGCTGCTCGCGACCAAGCTGCTGTTCGGCGGCCACAAGATCATGCTGGTTTGCCTGCCGGCCGAGGTCGAGGCGTTCAACAGCGAGGGTGCGCGCGTGCGCATGCCGATCCGCGGCCGCAAGGAGCCGATCGAGCTCGACTCGCGCAAATTGCCCGGCAGCCTGCGCGCTGCCGGGCCGGGCGCAGTCAACCCCGCCGATTACGATCTTACCGTATTGGCGATGCAGGAGCCGCAATACCGCTCCCCAGGCGTGCGCGAATTGCTCGACGCCGTGGCCAAGGCGCGGGTGCCGTGCATGTCGATCATGAACATGCCGCCCTTGCCTTATCTGAAGCGCATCCCTGGCCTTGCCACCGACGCGTTGCGCTCGTGCTATACCGACGCGACGGTGTGGAACAATTTCGAGCCGGGTCTCCTGACCTTGTGCAGCCCGGACCCGCAGGCGATCCGTCCGCCGGGCGAAAAAATCAACGTGCTGCAAGTGACCTTGCCGACCAATTTCAAGGCGGCGCGCTTTGCCGATGACGGCCCGACCGCGATCCTCAAACAGATGCAGAAAGAGGTAGAAGCCGTCCGCTACGACCCCGGCGACGGCCCGATCGACCTTCCGGTCAAGCTCAAGGTGCACGAGTCGATTTTCGTGCCCCTCGCCAAATGGGCGATGCTGTTGACCGGCAACTACCGTTGCGTGACCAAGGACGCCGCGATCGACATCAAGGACGCGGTCCACCGCGACGTGGAGGCGTCGCGCTCGGTCTACAACTGGGTCTGCGACGTTTGCCGCAAGATGGGTGCGGCGGCGGACGACCTCGTGCCGTTCGAAAAGTACGCCGCCGCGGCAAACGACTTGGTGCGGCCGTCCTCTGCCGCGCGCGCGTTGTTCAACGGCGCCCCCAACATCGAGCGCACCGACCGGCTGGTGCAGACGATCGGCGCGCAGTTCGGCATGCGCAACCCGATTGTCGACCAGACCGTCGCCGAGGTCGACGCGCGCCTCGCGATCAACCGCAAAGCCGCCGCCTGACATCGGCCGCCTCGTCGGGTCGCGGTTAGCGGCGCTCGACGGTTTGCTGCGCCGCCGCAATTGGCGCGAGCGCCCGAGCCGCGATCGGCGCATATTGGCATCCCCGTGTTGGACAGACAGGGAGCCCGGAGATGCCGACGCCACAGATCAACGACTTTGTCGTCAGCGACGTAAAGAAGTTCCTCGACGGGTTGAACGCGAGCGGCGGAACGCCGATCGAGCAGCTTTCGCCGCAGGATGCCCGGCAAGTCCTGGTCGGCGCCCAAAACAGCGTTCCGGTCGACCTGTCGGGGGTCGAGAAAACGGAACGCACGATTGATTTCGACGGTGCGCCATTGCGGTTGCACATCGTCAAGCCCACTGGCGCGCCGACGGCCCTTCCGGTCTTCATGTTCTTTCACGGCGGCGGTTGGGTGCTCGGCGATTTTCCGACCCACGAGCGGCTGGTCCGCGATCTCGTCGTCGAGTCGGGTGCTGCGGCGGTATTCCCCGATTATACGCCGTCGCCCGAAGCGCATTATCCGACCGCCATCAACCAAGCTTACGCCGCCACCAAATGGGTCGGCGAGCATGGCGGCGAGATCGGCATCGACCCTCGACGGCTGGCGGTCGTCGGGAACAGTGTCGGCGGCAACATGGCGGCGGTCGTCGCCCTGATGGCCAAGGATAAGGGCGGTCCCGCGATCCGCTTTCAGGCGCTGATGTGGCCCGTGACCGACGCCGATTTCGACACGTCCTCATACAAGGAATTCGCCGACGGCTACTTCCTGACGCGCAACATGATGATCTGGTTCTGGGACAGCTATCTAGCCGACCGCGCGCGTCACCGCGAGAAATACGCCTCGCCGTTGCGCGCCGCGACCGGGGAGTTGCAAGGCCTGCCCGCGGCCCTGATCCAGACCGCGCACAGCGACGTGTTGCGCGACGAAGGCGAAGCCTACGCCCGCAAGCTCAACCAGGCCGCGGTCGAAGTCATCGCGGTGCGCTACAACGGGCTGATCCACGATTGGGGATTGCTGAACCCGATCGCTACCGTGCCCGAGGTCCGCACCGCCATCGCGCAAGTCGCGAGCGAACTCAGAAAGCGCCTGGGATAAGCGCCGCCTGGCAGGGGGTCACTCGATCACATCGTTGGCGAAGGCCAAAACCGAGGCTGGAACCGTAATCCCGAGCGCCTTCGCGGTCTTGAGGTTGACCACCAGCTCCAAGCTTGGCTGCATCTCCACCGGCAGGTCGGCGGGCTTGGCTCCTCGCAGAATCTTTGCTGCATAGGCTGCGGCACGGCGCCATTGGGAGATCACATTGAGCCCATAGCTCATCAGCCCGCCGGCTTCGACCAACTCTCGGAACCCGAACACGGTCGGGAGCCGCGCTGCCAGCGCCAATGCCGCAATCCGTTCTGCATTACCCGTAAACAGCGCGTCTTGGAACACGTATAGCGCCTCGACGTGCTCACGCGTGAAGCTTTGGAATACAGGATCGATCTCGGCCGACGAGCGGATCGCAGCGGACACGAACTTGAGCTGCCGTACGGCGGCGTCGGTTTCCAGCAGGCGCACCCCGCCCACATTGGCGGGGTTGTCGACGTTCAGCAGCAGACCGATCCGGGTCGCTCCGGGGACGATTCGGAGCAGGAGCTCGAGCTGCTTTGCCGGCAGCCTGTCTACGCTTGAGAGCAATCCGGTGACGTTGCCGCCCGGTCGCGCAAGGCTCGCCACTAACCCAAAAGCAACGGGAGCGGCAATTAACACGCCGACGATCGGGATTACTTTGGTCGCGCGCTTCGCCGCGAGAGCGAGAGTCGTATCGGTTGTCAGGATGACCTGCGGTCCGAGCCCGATCAATTCTTGCAAAAGCTGCGGCGCACGCGTCGCATCGCCGTCGGTGGATCGCAGCACAATCTCGTAGTCTCTTTGCGCTACCAAGCCGAGTTCCTGCATGCCTTGGGCAAAGGCGTTCACGTAACGCCGCATTGCTTCCGGCGAGCGCTGCGTCAGGATGGCGACGAGCGGCCGCCGGGCGGCGGCGATCTGGCCGCGGGCGATAGCGGGCCCGGCAGTCGCCGCGGCGCCGATCAGTGCGACGAACTCGCGCCTCTTCACTTTGATGACATCCTTGCGATCGGCGTGGCGCACGAGACCGCCGCGGCTTCTGGTTCACGGTGCCTCGGGCGCCTAAGCCGGCGATCGTAGACGATTTCACGTATTCGGAAAGTCGTCGTATCAACCAGCAATCGACGCGCGAGCCGCTGCTGCTGATTGCCGCGCTTATTCAGCTCGAAGCTGGGCGGTTGACGGCCGCAATGTTGCACTGCATCATCGATCAAAGCGCGGATCTCAGGTGCAAGGGTGCCCCTCGTGGGGGACGCGACGACGGACCGCAAACAAGACGGGGAGATGGTTCGCAGGAGCGCTCGAAGGCGGTTTTGGGTCGGCGGTTGCCGCATCAGGCGGCTGGCGGCAGCGCATGCAGAACGACGGGAGAATCTGCCATGGCCAAAACCATCGAGCTACCCGAGGGCGTCGCGGTTCAGGGCGAGATACGGCCCGGCTACGAGAAGGTGCTGACCCTTGCGGCGGTTGGCTTTCTCGCGGAATTGGAGCGCGAATTCGGCACCGAGCGCCGACGCCTCCTAGCCCGCCGCGCCGAAATCCAGCAGCGCCTCGATCATGGCTGGAAGCCCGATTTCCTGCCCGAAACCAAGCCGATCCGCGAGGCCGATTGGCGGGTGGCGGCGATCCCCGACGATATTCAGGACCGCCGCATCGAGATCACCGGCCCGACCGACCGCAAGATGGTGATCAACGCGCTCAATTGCGGGGCGAGCGTGTTCATGGCCGATTTCGAGGACGCCAACACGCCCTCCTGGGACAATCTGATCGACGGCCAGGCGAATTTGATGGATGCGGTGCGCCGCGCGATCGAGTTCGACGACCCCGAGACCGGCCGTCATTATTCGCTCAACGACAAGACGGCGGTGCTGTTCGTCCGGCCACGCGGCTGGCATTTGCCGGAAAAGCACCTCTTCGTCGATGGCGAGCCGATGTCGGGGGCATTATTCGATTTCGGGCTGTTCTTTTTCCACAACGCCAAGGAACTGCTGGCGCGCGGCACCGGCCCCTATTTCTACCTGCCGAAAATCGAAAGCCATCGCGAAGCGCGGTTGTGGAACGACGTGTTCCTCTATGCGCAGGCAAAGCTCGGTCTGCCGAAAGGCACGATCCGCGCCACCGTGCTTATCGAGACGATCCTTGCTGCTTTCGAGATGGACGAGATCCTGTGGGAGCTGAAGGATCATTCGGCCGGGCTCAATTGCGGCCGCTGGGACTATATCTACAGCTTTATCAAGAAATTCGCCGAAGACCCCGGCTGCGTCATGCCGGATCGCGGGCAGGTGACGATGCTGAGCCGTTTCCTGCGCAGCTACAGCCTCTTGCTGATCAAGACCTGCCACCGCCGGGAAATCCATGCGATGGGCGGCATGGCGGCGCAGATCCCGATCCGCGACGACCCCGCGGCCAACGAGGCGGCGATGGACAAGGTGCGCGCCGACAAATCGCGCGAGGCCGGCGACGGCCATGACGGCACCTGGGTCGCCCATCCCGGCCTCGTCGGCATCGCCAAGGAAATTTTCGACCGCGAGATGCCGCAGCCGAACCAGATCGCCCGCAAGCGCCAGGACGTGCACGTCGGTGCCGTTGACCTGCTGGCAGTCCCGACCGGGACGATCACCGAAGCCGGGCTGCGCCAGAACCTCAATGTCGGGATCGGCTATATCGAGGCGTGGCTGCGCGGCACCGGCTGCGTCCCGCTCTATCATCTGATGGAGGACGCCGCCACCGCCGAGATCAGCCGCGCCCA